>NZ_JARAVK010000005.1:0-92679 GCF_033792765.1 Streptomyces sp. PA03-6a
TTCCGTTCAGGTGAGGGGCTCGGGGAGCATTCCCGCCGACGGTGCAGCAGCGGCCCGGCTGGGAGTTCCCGTCCGAGCCGATGCTTGCACTCCTACCCGCACACGCCGGTGATCACGTGTTGCGGCGAGCCCCGGAATCCGACGGCACGACGTCCGCCGGCTGACCCACGCGCGAAGGCCCGGCGGACGTCGTGCCGTCGGATTCCGGGGCTCGCCGCAACACGTGATCACCGGCGTGTGCGGGTAGGAGTGCAAGCATCGGCTCGGCTGGGAGTTCCCGGCCGAGCCGCTGCTGCACCGTCGGCGGGAATGCTCCCGGAGCCCCGCTCCTGCACGGATAGGACGACAATGAAGCGCATGGTCGGAAGATGCGCGGAAGCGGCTTACGTGGTGCTGATCGTAGGTCTGGCCGTAGCGGGAGCCGTTGACGAACGAGCTGCCTTCTACCTGGCCGCTGTCGCGTTGACCCTCCCTTCGGGCGCCGTCGCCCTTCCGGCGATGTACGGGGGTTATGCGGCGCTCTCGGCGATCGGCTCGATCTGGAGTCCTACCGCCGGCCCGGACGGGACGGAGGCCGGCTGGCTGAGCCTCGGCAGCGCAACTCTGAACGTGGCCCTGTTGACCTGCGCCGCGATCGCCAATGTCGCCCTGCTGCGACGCGTGTCGCGCCATCGGCGCCCTTCCCACCGCTGAACCGTTCAACCACCGGCAACCACTCGGCAACCACTCGACCACGCCTCCGAGGCCATCGGGGAGACGGCCCTCGGCCGCTTCGGCACGGGACCCCTTGGCGGGATTCCGGGCCGCGGTGCCACGCCCGAAGAGCTTGTAACGCGATCTTGCTGAAGCGTTGAGGGCCGCTCGGTTGGGGTCCCAGCCTGTCCTCGGAAGATTCGGGAGCCCCCACTGCGCCGCTCGGGCCGGCCGGCTCCGTAGCCTTGCCCTATGGAGAACGGGATCGATCGTCTCGTGGACGGTTGGGACGTCCGCGCAATCCGCGGTGTGGGCGTCAGCGAGGTGACCGTCGGTGGCACGGTGCGGCTGCACATCGGTTCGAACGGGATCGAGGTGCATAGTCCAGCCGAGCTCACTGCTGGCACAGAAACCTATCCCGTCCACGCGTCGGCGCGGATCAACCTGGACAGGGTCACGCAACTGCTCGACCAAGTGGTAGCTGAGGTCCGTGCCGACGATTCGGGCGCGCTGAGGGTCCGCTTTGCCAATGGGTGGCAACTGAACGTTCCGGTGGCCTCCGACGCTTTCGGTTGGACGGTCGTGCTCGGAGGCCGGCACTTCATCAGTTCTGTTCCGGGTGGTGGCGTGAGGATGTCCGATCAGCGGAAGGGCTGAGGTTTCGGTGGCATCAGTCTCTTAAGCCTTCTCCAGCAGATGAGGGAGCAGGCCAGTGAGATGAAGGCATCGTGGAGGTCGAGGCGACGTTCCCAGCGGACGGCGAGGCGCTTGAACTGGTGCAGCAGGGCGAAAGTCTGCTCAACGACGTAGCGGAGCTTTCCCAGGCCGTAGATGTCCGGCTGACACCTGCGGGAGATGACTGGCAGGATCCCGCACCTTCGCAGTTCCTTGCGGTTGGGGTTGCTGTCGTAGCCCTTGTCGCCGAGCAGAGCTTCTGGGCGTTTGCGGGGGTGGCCGACCCGGCCTGCGACCGGTGGGATGCCGTCGACCAGGGCGAGGGTCTGGGTGACGTCGTTGATGTTGGCTGCGGTGGTGATGAGGTTGAGCGGGATGCCGCCGCCGTCGGTGATCAGGTGGTGCTTGCTGCCGGTCTTGCGGCGGTCGACCGGCGAGGGACCCGTCGCGGCACCCCCTTTTTCGCGCGCACGTGAGAGGCATCCACGCACGCGCGACTCCAGTCCAGTTCGCCGACCGCGTTCAGCTCCGACAGCAGTATCCGGTGCAGCCGGTCGAAGACCCCAGCTTCCTGCCATCGCTCCAGACGCCTCCAGCAGGTCTGCCAGGAGCCAAAGCCGAGCTCCAACGGCAGCTGCTGCCACGGGATCCCGGTGTAGAGCACGAAGAGGATGCCCTGTAGGCACAGCCGGTCGGGTACTGGCTTGGGGCCGGGCGAACGCTCGGGCCAGGGCGGCAGCATGCGCCCGATCAGCGCCCACAACTCGTCGTCCACGACCCACGGCTTGACGCTCACGCCCTCACGAACGGCTCAATCGTCAGACCGGTCACGGCTGACCTGCACCAGCCCGCAAGATCGTGTTACGAGCTCGAAGGGGAGGTCCGCCTACGTGACGACCATCACAAGAAGGCACCCCTTCCGCCATCCCCATTGCCGCAGTTATATGACGAATATGGACGACGTGGATCTGCCGCCGTTGGTGACGGTGGACGAGGTACCTCGGCGATGCTGGACGCGCTGGCACCCGTGGAAGCGCCGTCCTCTCGGATACGACCCCCGCAACGCGAGGCACGTATGGATCGCGGGGAGGCTCGCGTCAGCGGGACCGCAGGACCGCATGCGGGAACACCTGGTCATCGAGGCGCTCCTTCGCGACCTTGCCCGGGCGGACGCCGAAGAGCCGCACGCGCAGGACGACGCCGGCGAGTAGGTGTGGCGCGCCGCAGCGGCAAAAGCGGCATGCGCAGCCGTTCGAGTCGTCGGCACCCATTCACCGCGAAACGGAGGGCCTGAGACTGGTATCAGGCGACTCGGAGAGGTCACATACCACGGTCGGGACCCTGGAATGGGGTCGTCACCTCTCCGTCCCTCATGGGCAGATACTCCGTCTCAACGGGTCCCGGGTAGAAGGAGGCACTGTTCGGTCCGGTCATGTCCTCACCGATCAGATAGCGGTAGAGCCATTCCGAGAAGCCCATCGCGTAGGAGTAGAACTCGTCGTCGCTTCCCACGTACACACAGACACGCCAGTCGGCCGCCTCCTTGTTGATCAGGAAGACGTCCTCCCCCTTGTCCGAACCCGCAACGGGGATCAGGCCTCCTGGGACGCCGAAGACCGGATTCCCTTCAGGAAAGTCGGGGCAGATCGTCTCACTCCAATCGATCCTCTTGTATGCCTCCGCCGTATCCCCAATCCAGGTGCCGAGATTCCAGGATGAAGTCGCAGGGTGATGGAAGTAGAGGTGCTTGTTCAATTGAATCGGAGCGTATGCGTCGATGAACTCACGATAATCTTCAGGAAGTTCCGATCCAAACCTCCGTTCCAGCTCATCCCAAGCTGCAGGATTGGCAAAGCGCTGCTCGCCCGGACCGAGCATCATGAGAACCTTGGCCCAATAATCACGCTCACGCATCAATTTCACCTCTTGCAGTTCACCGCTGGGGCTCGAGTTCGACTACGCCGTTCGCTGCATAAGTGATGACCAGCATCGGCGAGGTGTTCTAGACCGCGCGCTGGCCCCGGTTCCGTGGCATGGCAGTCCGATGCGCTCCTCGACGTGCGAACGGTGGTCGCCGACTCGACGAGGTCGACACCGCGGCCGGGGATGATCTCCATGTCACCATGCTGCCAGTCACGCCAGACATGCTCGGCTCCGGAGCCTTGGACTCAGCCACTGCCGCGAACGTCAACAGACATAAGCGGCGTCGGGCGGCCAGAAGCGGCCATGCTCCGTGCGGTCACGAGCTCGGGAAAACGCACGAGCTCGAAACTCCTGCAGCGGTGATCGGCGAGTGCGATACAGCAGCAAAGTACGGCAGCTACCGCGACCGCAACCGACCACCAGCAACTCTGCCCGACCGTCCGACCAGACGAGCAGACCTCAGCGACCCGCTACGCCCATAGTTCGCATCGAGGGGCAGACGGCGCGTTCTTCGTGCGGGAGCCAAAAGGAGCCACGGACGCAGCATGGCAGAGGACGGCGGTATTCCCCGCAAGGGCGGCTTCCTGGCTACGGCTGGCTCAAGGCGGGGAGGATCGGTCCTGGCCGCCGTGGTGATCAAGGGATGCCCCGTGTGATCACCGCGGCGGAAGCATCATGGATCCTCCCGTTCACCGGGCCGGCTCCCCGTGAATTCCGCGCGGTGATTGCCGTGTTCCGGAGGTCACACCGTCAGCCGGCGGGCGGGACGAGAGGTCTCGGCTGGATCATTCCCTGCTGCCACGGGGGCACTATCCGATTGACCCGTTGCCCTGGGGTGCACCCTACGGTCCAGCAGGCATGGAAGAGCGACTTGAACGCCCACGGACTCAACCGGACTTGTCCGTGCGGTTCACATCTGGCCACGCTCGCAGCCGACTGCATGGGCCGTGCGGACTCCACCTCGATCCCGTTCGGGTCTACGCCTGGGACGACGAGGCACGGCCGCACTGATACGCGCTGTGCCACATCCGTACCAGAACGAGCGGGGAGTCAGGGGGAATCCCGGTGCACAGCGGTGCGCGAGCAATTGCCGAAACCTGTGGATCGGTTGATGTCCTTCCACCGAACCGGGAGTGCGTGCCATCGAAGTCTGGGCAAGGTCGCGGCGGACCGCGATGAAACACCCCTCGGAGGTGGCGGCGCTTTGAAAGGATCAGAGAGCGCCGTGCGATCCACTCGACCGCTCACGCGGTCACCACCAGGGAGGCTCTGATGTACGTATCGCTACGAGAGGTGGGGGACGGCGACCTGCCGGTCTTCTACTCCCACTCGAACGATCCCGAGGGGATTCGGATGGCAGCGTTCACCGCCAAGGACCCATCAGACCGCGCCCATTTCGAAGCGCACTGGGCGCGGATCCGCCAAGATCCGTCAGTCATCGTGCGGACCGTCGTTGGTGAGGGTGATGAGATCGTCGGGCATGCTGCCGTGTTCGGGCCGACCGAGGAGCGCGAGGTCACGTACTGGATCGGGCGGCAGTACTGGGGCCGTGGAGCGGCTACCGCCGCACTGCGAGAGCTGCTCAGCGTCGTGCAGGAGCGTCCGCTGCGTGCCCGCGCGGCTGCAGACAACGGCCGCTCCATCCGGGTGCTGGAAAAGTGCGGATTTGTAGTGACCGGCAGTGAGCGGGGTTTTGCGAACGCACGGGGCGAGGAGATCGACGAGGTGGTTCTCACCCTGGTCCTCTAACCCGGCGCCCACTCAACCCCGATGACGACGGGACCCAAGACCATGGCCAGCCCGGAGGTGCGGGCATTGTCATGTGCGTCGGACGACCAACACGGCCACATCGTCGAGGTGGTCAACCGCGGCCGCGGCGTCGAGGATTCGGTCGGCGGTCTCCTCAGCGCTCAGTCCGTCGTGGACGGCTTGGGCGGCCAGTGTTCCGGCTCGTTCCAGTCCGGCTTCCAGTGTCAGGCCCGGTCCTTCGACCACGCCGTCGGTGACCATGATCAGCGCGCTGTTCTCATCCAGGGTGAAGGTCTCCTCCGGGTAGTCCGTGCCAGGCACGACACCCAGGACCGGGCCGCCCGGCAGCTCACGGACATCGTGGCTGCCGTCCCTGCGTGCGCACAGCACCGGCACATGGCCGGCGCTGGTGCCGGTGACCCGTCCGTCGCGAGGGTTGAGACGCAACATGGTGCAGCTGGCGAATCGTGCGGTGGCCATGGTGACGAGCAGCTCGTTGGTACGGGTCAGCACGGTTCCGGGAGCCGGTTCCAGGGCGGCGATCGCGCGCATGGACAAGCGGACCTGTCCCATGAAGGCGGCGGCGTCCACGTCGTGTCCCTGGACGTCGCCGATCTCCAGTGCGATCGAGTCGTCGGGCATCATGAAGACGTCGTACCAGTCTCCGCCGATGTCCAGCCCGTCCCGGCTGGGCCGGTAGCGGGCGGCGACCTCCAGACCCGGTAGGCGCTGGGGCAGCGTGGGGATGCTCAGCACCTTGTCGGATACTCCGCAGGCGAGGTGGTTGGCCAGTCCGCCGCACTCGTCCTGCCGTCCTTCGGTGAATCGCCGGCGATGTCGGCGTTCGTCGAGCAGTGCCGTACCCGGAACGGCTGGGCGGGCGCGACGGCGGTGCGGCACCGCGACGGCTGCGTGCTCGACGTCGGCCTGCGGATCTCATCGGTGCACGGGGACGACGGAGCAGTGCGGTGGCTCGCGTCCGCGACCGACATCGGTGTGCCGTCCGGGGACATGGTGAACGTATCGGTGCAGGGGTCGATTCTTGACCGCGCGCCGATCGGCGTCGTCGTCCGTGACCTGGAGTTGCGTTGCACCGGGGTGAACGACGCGATGGAGAGCCACGACGGCATCTCCCGCGACCGGCGGCTTGGATGCGGCATCACCGACGCGTGGCCCAGCGTCGAAACCGAAGCTACGGAGACGGTGATGCGGCGGGTGCTGAGGAACGGCAGCACCAAGGTCCACGAGTACCGGACGTGGCTGCCGACGAGTCTGGGAGAGGAGCGTCCGTATGCGGTTTCGTTCTCCTGTCTCCAGGGCGCCGACGGCCGAGCGCTGGGGATCTGCACCATCAGCGCCGATCTCACCGAGAGCCGGCGGGAGCGGGAGCGCCTGGCGGTTCTCGGTGAGGCGGGCACGCGCTTGGGCAGCACCCTGGATTTGATGCAGACCGGTCAGGAACTGGCCGATCTTGCCGTGCCCCAGTTCGCCGACTTCGTAGCCGTGGACCTGGAGCACTCGGTTCCCTTCGGCAAGGGGCCCCGGTGCGCATCGGCTCGATCGGCGAACGCTTCCCCGTGCTTCAGCGTGCCGGCATGGCATCGGTCTGCCCAGGGGTGCCGGAGTCCCCGTGGGTGCGCGGTGAGCGCGTTCCCGTACCTCCCGGCTCACCCATGGCCGACGTCCTGATCACCGGCGAGTCCCGCCTGGTGCCAAAACTGGACACCGCTCCGGGCTCGTGGATCGATCAGACGCCGGAGCTCGCGCAGAGGATCCGGGAGAACGGGATCCACTCGGTGATGGTCGTGCCCATCCGTGCGCGGCGCGTACTGCTGGGACTGGCCTTGTTCGTCCGCACGGAGAATCCGACACCGTTCCAGAAGGACGATCTGCTCCTGGCGGAAGAGCTCGTCAGCCGCGCCGTGCCGTCGCTCGACCATGCGCGCCAGTATGCGCGCGAGCACGCCATGGCCCTGGCGCTCCAGTGCAACCTGCTGCCGCACCGTCTCAGGGGAGGCTCAGCGGTCGATGCCGTGTCGCGCTACCTGCCGGCCGACATCGACAGCGGCGTCGGGGGCGACTGGTTCGACGTGATCCCGTTGTCCAACGCCCGGGTGGCCCTCGTGGTCGGTGATGTGGTCGGACACGGCATCAACGCCGCCGCGACCATGGGAAGGCTCCGCACCGCCGTCCAGACCCTCGCCGACATGGAATTGCCCCCCGACGAACTGCTGACCCGCCTCGACTCCACGGTCCAGCGTCTGGCGGACCAGGACACCGACGCCCCGGACCTGCCCACCACCGTGGGCGCCACCTGTCTCTATGCCGTCTACGACCCGGCCACCCGCCAGTGCACCATCGCAGCGGCCGGTCACCCGCCGCCCGCGATCATCGACCCGCAGGGCCCCGTCAGCTTCCCCGACCTTCCCACCGGCGCCCCCCTCGGCATCGGCTTGGGGCTCCCCTTCGAGGCCACGGAGCTGGAACTGCCCGAGGGCACTCTCCTCGCCCTGTACACCGACGGCATGATCGAGAGCCGCGACCACGACATCGAGGACGGCATGCACCGACTGGGCACCGCCCTCGCACAGCCTGACCTGTCCCTGGAGGAGCTCTGCACCCGCGCGATGGCGCCCTGCCAGGACCAGGAGGCGTTCGACGACGCCAGCCTGCTCCTGGTCCGCACCCGCTCGCTCCGCCCGGCCCGGACCGCCTCCCCGGCCTGAGAGGTGCTGCGCGCCCCGACTGTAGACACAGGTTCTGGCAGGCCGCGCCGAGCCGGACTCGAATTTATGAGGCGATGGTCACGGCGCAGGGGCAGGTCAGCGCACTCGCTGGGAGGCGGGCCGCTACCGGGCGCTGTATCTGGTCGTCGCCAGACTGCTCTCATACGCTTCAGCGCCCGGGATCGCAGCCTCCGTGATCACGGGACGCTTGCCCCAGGCGGATCGAGAGGTGCCGGACGGGACGGCCCGTCGATTCGGACCGCCCCGCCGGCCGATGCTCAGCGCCAGCCCAGTTCCGGTGCCACGTGGGTGAGGATGCTCTCCAGCACATGGGCGTTGTAGTCGACCCCGAGCTGGTTCGGGATGGTCAGCAGCAGGGTGTCCGCGGCCTGGATCGCCTCGTCGTCCCGCAGCAGCTTCACCAGTTCCTCCGGCTCCGCGGCGTAGGAGCGCCCGAAGACGGCCCTCGTCGTGTCGTCGATCATGCCGACCTGGTCCCGGGATCCGCGGTCGCGGCCGAAGTAGGCCCGGTCGAGGTCGTTGGTCAGGGCGAAGATGCTGCGGCTGACCGACACCCGGGGCTCCCGGGTGTGGCCCGCCTTCCGGTACGCCTCGCGGTACGCCTCGATCTGCTTGCGCTGCTGGACGTGCAGCGGCTCGCCCGTCTCGTCGTTCTTCAGCGTCGAGCTCTGCAGGTTCATCCCCAGCTCGGCGGCCCAGACGGCGGTCGCGTTCGATGCGGAGCCCCACCAGATCCGGTCGCGCAGCCCCTCGGAGTGCGGTTCGATCCGCAGCAGCCCTGGCGGGTTGGGGAACATCGGCCGCGGGTTGGGGGTGGCGAAACCCTCGCCGCCGAGGACCGTGAGGAACGCCTCGGTGTGCCGGCGGGCCATGTCGGCGTCCGTCTCGCCCGGCGCGGGGTGGTAGCCGAACAGGCGCCAACCCTCGACGACCTGTTCCGGTGAGCCGCGGCTGATGCCCAGTTGCAGCCGACCGGCCGATATGAGGTCGGCGGCGCCCGCGTCCTCGGCCATGTACAGCGGGTTCTCGTAGCGCATGTCGATCACGCCGGTGCCGATCTCGATCTTCGAGGTCCGCGCGCCGATCGCCGCGAGCAACGGGAACGGGCTGGCCGCCTGCCGGGCGAAGTGGTGCACGCGGAAGTACGCACCGTCCACGCCGAGCTCCTCGGCGGCGACCGCGAGATCGATCGACTGGTGCAGGACATCCGCGGCCGACCGGGCCCGGGAATGCTCGTTGGCCGACCAGTGGCCGAAGGAGAGGAATCCGATTTTCTTCACACCATGTCCAGCGGTTGGACGTTGCGTTCGATTCCCGCCCCCCGCTCCTTTCTCCAGGTCGGGAACGGTACGAGCTCAACGCGGCCGGCATCTCGGCGACGACGGCGCATGCTCTCCTCCGGCGTCCGGGGACGGCTGCACGCCACGGTGTGCGTCCTGGCGCGAGCTCATCAACCGCTCGGCTTCATCCAGAGCGGCGAACCGCCAAGGGTCCGCGCCGTGCCTGCCGAGCGCATTTCCGCGCATCACGTGGTCATCGGGGCCATCGCGGGGGACCGAGCGGCGGCGGCTCAGCGGTGAGGGATGCCGCCCAGCGCCGAGGGTGACTGCCTGAGGGGCGACTCGGGGCCGGTGGGGCGCGAAAGAGACGGAAGCCCATATTCCGTGATGTCGGTCACAGCGCTCCGCCTACCAACTGGTGCACTTAGTAGACGCGGTGTGGCAGATATCTTGGCATTTGCCCCTCTTTGCCCGAATGTGGATCCCGCCGCATGTCCGGAATTCCGCCCGGCCGACCCGCACGTCCACTGCCCCGCGGTGCAAGGCTTCTGACGTCGCGACAGCTTTCCCTCGCGCCGCCATGTGCGGACCGGAGACCCGCACACCACCCCGGCGAGGTCCTGGGACCTACGAGGCGACGTAGTGGCGGGACCCTTTGCGCTCCCTGTCGAGCCGTTCTAACAATGACCCCCCACAGGACGTCGCTGCAGTTCGGAACCGGTGTTCACGCGGAGTCGACCGCGCACCGGGCGCTCGGCGTCACCGAGTGAGAAGGAGCCCTCACATGAAGTCGTCCCGCACCTCCGCGAGGCTCCTCACCCTCGCTCTCGGCCTGGGTCTGGCCTCCAGCGCGCTGGGCGTGGCGGTGCCCGCGAGCGCCCAGCCGGCAGCCGCCCCGTCTGCTTCCGCCGGTACCTCCGTGGCGCGGTACGACGGGTCGGTTGCGGAGGCCGCGAACAACACGGCGTTCTTCAAGGCCGTGCTCAAGTCGGTCGCCGAGAAGCGCGCCGCCCAGCCCAACGCGCAGGCGGTGACCGTCTACTACGACGCCTCGCAGGCACCGAGCTTCCGTTCGCAGATATCGAGCGCGGCCTCGATCTGGAACAGCTCCGAGTCCAACGTCAAGCTCCAAGAGGCGTCGAGCGGTGCCGACTTCTCCTACTACGAGGGCAACGACTCACGCGGGTCCTACGCCTCCACCAACGGCCACGGAAGCGGCTACATCTTCCTTGACTACACCCAGAACCAGCAGGACGACTCGATCCGCGTCGTCACCCACGAGACCGGGCACGTGCTGGGCCTGCCGGACAACTACAGCGGTCCGTGCAGTGAGCTGATGTCGGGCGGCGGCCCCGGCCCGTCCTGCACCAACCGCTACCCGAACGCCACCGAGCGCTCGCGTGTGGACCAGCTGTGGGCCGGCGGACTCGCGCAGGCCCCGGGCACGGTGAACCAGCCCCCCGGTGACCACCTGAGCCCTGCACCGCCGGCGGGGACCGTGACACCGGGCCACCGTCCGGGGCGTCCGCGCAACAACACACCCTGGAATTGATCGCGTTCCCCAGTGGGAATCGGCTCGCTGTCGAGGATGGCTACAGCCGCATGCGCAAGACAGTCCTCTGAGCACTCTTGAAGGCCGGCAGACAGACGCTGATCCTTTGTACGGCTGTCCTGGGGGGCGGAGCCAGCAGGCGAAGCCCCCCGTCGCCAACACTCCCGGCCCGGCCACGATCAGCAGAAGTTGGCCCTCTTGGGTAAGGGGGCCAACACGTCCCATCGGGCCCGTACGCAGGCGGTGCCGAATCGCACGTGCTGGTAACCGCCACCGTGAGAGTTCAGCCTGGCCCCTGCGCGGCACCGAGGTCGCCCCGGCTCATTCCCCTCCCACCCGCGGCATTCGACTGAGGTCAGCTGTAGGCGAGTGGGCGACTAGCCTTCGTGGCGACGGGACAGGGGCCGGGCGACCTCGGCGACACGGGAAAGCATTCATCATGAGCAGCGAAGTACCCGCGGACTTGCTGGAGATTGTCGATGCGCTCCTGCCGGGCACGCCCCTGGATCGGGTGCGTCTGGCTGCCGATGGCAATGTCCATCATGTCGTGCTGCTGCCCGGCATCGCGGCCGTGCGGATCAGCAAGCGTCCGTCGGCTGCGGAGGCGCTTCCCCGTCGGATGGAACTGCTACGGGCGATCGGCGCCGCCGGTCTGCCCTTCGCCGTACCGGAGCCGCTGACGCCGGTCGCGGTCTTCGACGGCCGTGCCGCCGTTGCCGTGTCCTGGATCGACGGAACCGCACTGCCTGAAGGTGAAGGGGACCCGGAGCAGATCGGGGAACTCCTGCGGACCCTGCGGGAAGTCCCCCTCACAGTGGACCTCCGCCAGGCCCTGGCCGCTGCCCAGGACCAGATCCCCACACGGGGCTGGGCCGACATCCTGGCCGAGGACGTCATCCCCCGCCTGCCCGCGCGGTGGCGCGACGAAGGCCGGCGCCGCCTCGACAACGCGATCGCCCTGGACCCCGTACCCGACGCGCTCGTCCACGGCGACCTCGCCGGATCCAACGTCCACTGGAGCCGCGACGGCAAACTCATCGGCGTCCTGGACTGGGACCTCGCCCTGCCCTTCGACCCCGCCATCGACGCCGCCTGCATGGCCTGGCACGGCTGGGACACCATCCGCAAAGCCGTCGACCACGACACCTACAGGCGCGCCCGCATCTGGGACCAGACCTTCGGCATCGAGCACCTGATCGCCGTCCTGCCGGGCAAACCCCTGTCCAACGTCGACAGTTACGTCAACCACATCGTCCCCTGGCTCGAACACCACACCCCCTGACAGTCCCACCGCAGGACTGCGGTCACCGGGCGGCAAGTTCGGCCGGCAGGGGCTCAAGCCGCGCTGCCTGCGTCTGACCGGGGTGCTCCGGTTCGCAGGCCAGCACGGCGCGGCGGCACCGGAGCCTCATCCTGTCGAGGCCAGCCCGATGGCCGTGACCGGCCCACAACGGTCACGGCTATCTCGGTCTGCTTGCCTGTTACCGACCCAGGCTCCTAGCAGTAGTTGTCGTAGCTGGTGCGGTATGCCAGGTCGTACGCATCCTTGTAGTCCTCCGTGGCCTTTGCCGGAGCGTACGAGTGCCGGTAGTCGCACTTGAGGGTGAGCGCGTCGCGCTTGCCGTCCTTCGCACCCTTCGCCTTGCCCTCGGAGGCGTCGTTGGCACCTGCAGGCGTATTGGTAGCCGCCTCGCCACGACAGTAGTTGTCGTAGCTGGAGCGGTATGCCAGGTCGTACGCGTCCTTGTAGTCCTCCGTGGCCTTTGCCGGAGCGTACGAGTGCCGGTAGTCGCACTTGAAGTTGAGGCCGTCGCGCTTGCCGTCCTTCGCACCCTTCGCCTTACCCTCGGAGGCATCGTCCGCAGGAAGGTGCGCGGCTCGCGCGGTCGTCGTTGCCGAGATGCTTGCGGTGTCGGCTGCCGCCTGCGTCATCAGCGCCGGCGAGAACGCCAGTGCTGCCGCGGCGACGGGGCTCGCCATGATCGCGATGCTTCGCTTCGCGCGCATAGCCATCCTCTTTCTTCGAGACAGTACGTGCACATGGCGCCTGAACCTGGCCAGGACACATCCCGGGTGCGGATTGCGATCCGGGGAGCGGTATCTACACCGCGATGCGCTGGGCACCATGAGGCCGGTGGCTTCCGGCTTGCGACGCCGACTTCCTCGCGTGCGTAATTGGATTACAGCTGCAATTGCGGCGCCTGTGTTTCGACCGTATCGAGCGATGCGTGCGGTGTCCACTTATGGCCTAATGGCGCATGATTGACTCCTCAACTGCCGCGAGAACACGGTGATGACCAGCAGAAATATCCGCGTTCGCATGGGTGCCTGCGGCAATTGTCAAAGCCTCATCCATGCACGGCACGGCACCTCTGCGCACCTTCCGACATCGCGCGGATCAACACGCCCGCACCCGAGACCACGGCGCACGGGCTCCTGGCACCCTCCCAACACTCAAAATCGCGTTACGAGCTCTACGGGCCGGGACGGTCACCACGAGAGGCACACGAGGGCGCCCGAGTGGCGGCGGGGACGCGATCAGCGCTGCCAGAGGAACGCGGCCCGCTCGCAGGGCCGACAGACGAAGGTGTAACCCAGGCCGCCGCCACCGAAGTTCGCGGAGGTGGTGTGGTCGTGGCCCTCCTCCAGTTCCGCCACGAACGCCATGGGCGCGGCGCAGGAGGGGCAGGACGGGGTCTCGTCGTTCTGCAGCCAGTCCGGCTCGCCGCCCAGCCGTCCGAGGACGGGCGCCGTCGTGGCGACGCCGGCGGGCTGCGGGCGCAGCGCGGTGACGGCGCCGAGCAGCGTCTCTCCCTCGGCGGGGACGGCGGCCTGACTGAGCGGGCCGGTGAACAGGTAGGCGCGGTTGCCTCCCGCGGCGGCGTCCCAGTCGTCGCACATGCCCGGGTCGTTCTGGCAGAAGAAGACGGCGACCGCCCCGCCGTCGACGGGCAGGTGCGCGAGGAACTGCAGGGCCCCGGCGCAGTTCCGGCAGGTCGGCCAGACGAAGCCCTCCGGGACGAGCGGGACTCCGCCGGTACGAAGGACGGGCGCGTCGGGGGCGGCTTCCCCGTCGTGGATCAGGAGCACGGCGACAGCCTGGATGATTGGGTCCGGCGTTCTCAGTGGTCGTGGGCAGTCAGGAATCGTTGGTACTTGGCGTCCCCAGTCCGGGTGTGCCGGATGCCGGCTGCGAGCCGAGGAGGCGTTGTCCGGTGCGGATGAGACGGTGATCGCGTTCCAGCACCGCGCTGAGGTTCATCCGCCGAGCGCGACTGGCGCCAGGCCGGGAGGCAGATGGTGCACGGCCAGTGCCACAGCCTCCTTCGCCGTGGTGAAGACGCCGAGGTCCTCTCGGGCGATGCTCCTGCCCGCTCCGTACGTGCCATCGCTTCTCGCGGCCAGGTACGGTCCGACGACGGTCAGCCGCGGGCGGGTTGTGGTCGAGAAGCGCAGCGCCCAGTGGCTGGTGAACGGGTAGAGGGCGCGCAGGGCCGGCTCGGCGTACGCCGCCTCGATCAGGGCCTGGTACGTCTCGCGCCAGTCGTACTCCATTTCGGCCGCCTCCAGGCGCAGGCTCCGCCACTCGGATTCCGTCAACCGTACGGGATCGTGGTCGGGCACCTCGAGCCGTCCGGTCACGTGCACAAAGGGTGCCGCTCGGCGGATGTCGTTCAGGGACGCCCCGTCGTGCCACGCCCGGGCGGCACGGGCGATCTCCGCCAGGTCGTCCGTCGTGCCGTCGATGAGGGCCAGGCTCTGGAACGGTTCCGTGCCCCGGATCGACCACCGGCGCTCCCAGGACCGGGCGCTGATCTCCAGCGGTTCGCGGTGCGGCAACGTGCTGGGCACGACCGCATGGACCAGGTCCGAGGACCGGATGGGAACGGCGTCGAGGCGGCCTCCCGCCTCGGCCCGGAGCGCTGCGGCAAGGCTGCCACAGGCCACGACGTCGGGGTACAGCACAGCGGGGTCAGGAGGTGTCGGCACGACTCCGATTGTGCCTGAGCCCCTGGTTGCCCGGGGCGGATGCGCTGATGCATCTCCGAAGAGACGATCGCTGACCCTGTGCGGCAGGGGTGTGCGGACGGGTGTCCCGGACGGACGCCTGAGACGCGGCCGCCCGGGACACCGTTGTCAGCCGGTCACTTGACGTCGACGTAGTCCCCGGTGGAGGCCACCGCGGCGGCGGTGGGCGAACCGACGAAGTCGAAGCGGTAGTAGCCGTCCTGGGCCGCCTTGACCGTGGTCCTCAGCGAGCCCGTCTTGCTCGACTTGATCCCCTTGACGTTCACGTACTTGGTGGTGCCCGCCTTGCGGAACTGCAGGGCGACCTTCTGACTGCCGTAGCCCATGTACTTGTGCGATTCCCAGTTCGCCAGGGTCAGGGAGCCGCTGACGGTGATCGTCTTGCCCTTCTTCACCGGCTCCGGCGTGGCGTTGGCCGTCAGCTTCGTGGCCCGCAGCACCTTGAAGGTCGCGGCGGGGTCCCTGAACCTGTAATTGCCGTCGGCGCCGAGCGCGTAGGCCCACATCTTCCAGGTGCCTGCCTGCGAGTTCTTGCTCACGCCGAAGTGCCGGTAGTCCGAGGTGCTCTTCAGCACCAGGGTGCAGGTGTAGGTGGTGACGGCGTGCGCACCGCAACTGGGCAGCGACACACCCCAGTCGTCGTGGTTGACGTCCTTGCCGTGGTACAGGATCCCGCCGGCGTCGCTGATGCCGTTCGGGTCGGAGGCCGTGAGCTTGACGGTCACGGATGCCTTGCCCGATGAGTTGACCACGATGGACTTGCCGCCGTTGACGATCACGTTGGATATCTGGGTGTCGCCTTGTACATCGTCGGCCGGGGCGGCCTGCACGGCCGGCATGGCGAGAACGGACAGAGCCAGGGCGCCGACAGCGACGGCCGCGGCTGAGCGGATACGCACGTGCATGATTACCCCCACATCGAAACAGTCCCGCCGCGTGTCCCCCCGGCGGGTGACGTTGCCGTCGTGACCAATCTGCACGCCTTCCGCCGCCCTGCCGAGGGTTCCCGCCCGGCCGTCGCCCGCTGGTCGAACGGCTGTTGCGGGATGCCGACAAGGTCACCGATCACGTCGCGCGGCCGCCCCGGCCGTTCATGTACGACGAGCGCCGCCGGCGGCCCGCACGCGCGACAGCCGGACCCCGCGAGGCGGGAGTCCGGCTGCCGTGGTGGTAGGTGGTGCGTGCGGTGTGCGTGGTTACTTCACGTCGACGTAGTCGCCGGTGGCGGAGACCGTCGCGGCGGTGGGCGAACCGGCGAAGGTGAAACGGCATCAGCCGTCCTGGGCCACCTTGATCAATGACAGAAGCCCCGGCATCTAAGCTGGTCAGAGCCGCGGGCCCTTGTTCTCGTATGGGCGAGTCGGCAGGCCGGTCAGCAGCCGGACCAGGGAGTCCCAGCGGCGCCGAGCCGGAGTGCGCACGGTGGCGCGCTGCTCTAGTGTCGGAAGAAGGGGTGGTCTGCCGAGCCGACCGCTGCGAGGTCCGCAACCACGGTCGTGCACCTGTCGTGTGCGCTGCTCGGCACCGTGAGTTCCCGACCAGCCCCGGAGAGCAGGTGCCTCCCATGCGCACGTCGATCCGAATCGCCAGTGTCCTCACCGGTCTGACCGTCGCACTCGGCGGCGCGGCCTTCGCCGTCCCGGCCGCCCACGCGGACATCCCGTCCTGCACGAACATGGTCCGGCAAACGGGCGTCGAGGTTTCCGACGCCGTCACAACGGCGTGCACCCTGGGGGTACACGGTGACCTGAAGGGCTGTGTCAGCGGCCTGACCGGGGCCGGCGTACCGGGCGGCGCCGCCACCGGGGCCTGCCGGGCAGCGGCCAACCCGCCGTGACGGCGCTTGTCGGCGCATGCCGCTGCGGCCCTCGCAGGTGAGGAGACCTTCGCTGCCCGTCCGCCACAGGACCGGCAGACCACCTCACCGGACCCGGCCAAAGGCCACCGCCTGTCGGCAGGTGCCCGGCCCGCTCAGTGGGTTGGGATATCGCCTGCGTGACCCGCCGCACGGGGCCCGCCCCTCATCGGGTGAGCCCACGCACGCATGACTCCGACTGCACGTACAACCTAAGCGGTATCGAGCGGGCAGCAGGTTGTCACTGCCCGGAGGCCGGCGTGCCCTGCGCGGCAATCGACTTGGGGCCGCATGAAAGTCGGGCGGCTTCTCGTGCAACGGCGAGGTGGGCTTCGCTGCCGGGACCGATCCGGGTGCCGCACTCAAGGGTGCCCGAACCCTCCGTCGTCCAGCTCTTCGCATGCCCGATGGTCACGGCCTTCGTGCCTGGGCACGTGTACCGGAAGTCCGCCTCGACGACGTGTGTCTCGTTGTACGACACAAATCGGCCTGCCCCGGGCGTCGAGACGGCCCGGCTCAGATTGGGATCGCCCAGCCTTCTGCCGACCTCGGTGAAGGCCATGTCGGCGACAGTGTCATCCTCCTGGGTCTCGCCTACCAATTTTGCAAGGGAGAACAGCACGTCACGCGACGGCACCGCTGGACCACTTGCCGATACGGATGTCTCGGGCCACGACACCCGATGCTTGGGTGCCTTCGTGAACTTGCCGCCGCCCTTGCCGAAGGTCTCCACCTCGGAGAGGGCGGAGAGCCGGACAGGCCTCTCGACGTTGAACCACTGGTACGTGCCGTTGACGCAAGCCCTCGGACCCATGGTCTGAGCCGGCACCGACGGCGCTGCCTTGCCTTCGGTGTGCGCAGCGGTATCGGTACACGCACCAGCGCCTGCGATCGCCGCGAGAGCGACACAAGCAGCGATCGTTCGCCTCATGGCGATTCCCTCACGTAGTGCTCGGTAGCGGCCAGGGCCTCACCCCTGGAGCGAGGGGCCGATGCATGATGGCATGGTGGCGCACGGTGTTGCGCGCGGCCGAAGGTGAAGACCACACCCTTGTGCCAGACCTCGCTCCAGGGCCGGTCACCGCCGAAGCCCCACATCTCGGAATCAGCGGCCCGGGACCCCTGGTGGGGTGCCGGGCCGTTGTGTTGCGCCGAGGTGCGTGTCAGGCGAGGCGGAAGTCCTCGAGGCGGTGGCCGGCGCCCAACCGGGCCGTCAGCCGCTTGCCCGGGAGCTCGCTGGGCTCGAGGCCGACGGCGGTCGTAACCTCGGCGGCCGGATACCGCTCGGGGATGTCG
Organism: Streptomyces sp. PA03-6a; assembly: GCF_033792765.1. Lineage (NCBI taxonomy): Bacteria > Bacillati > Actinomycetota > Actinomycetes > Kitasatosporales > Streptomycetaceae > Streptomyces > Streptomyces sp. PA03-6a. Next base: position 17,800 of record NZ_JARAVK010000005.1, read on the forward strand.
GCGTCCTCGGTGTCGGTGGCGATCTCGACCTGATCGCCGAAGAGGAGCACGACTCGGACGCGGACGCTGCCCTCGGGGTCGAGGGCGGTGTGGCGCGAGGCGTCGGACGCCAACCTATTGGCCGGCCTGGACAATCCCGGCGTAGACGCCGAGGTCAGGGTGCCTTGTCGGCACCTTCCACCGACGCAAGGCGTCCATTGCACCGTATGGCCAGGCAGTCTCGTCCTGCTCGGCGACGAAACGCACGACACGCTGCTGCACGTCGCTCAGGTCGCCGAAGGACTGCGGCGGCTCGGTGGGATCACCCGGGAAAAGCAGTGTGAACAGCCTATGCGCCGTGTAGTACCTGTCGTAGAACCTTTCGACGCCCGTGCAGTCGGCCAGGCCGACCAGCATGGCGTCGACCGCCCGGGGCGTCGCCGCTTCGGGTGTTTCGGCCAGGGCCATGGTCGCGAGGCCGCGGTACGAGCCGCTCAGGAACGACATGGTCTCGGTGGACTCGGGCGGCCGGGCGACGACCTGCGTCAGCACGTCGACGACGGCCGGGCCGGAGACGCCGAACCGCGTCAACGCGAAGGCGGCGGCCCAGCGCAGCTCGATGATCGGGCTGTCCAGGTAGCGCTCGATGAAGGGGACGGTCGCCGGTTCGCCGAGCAGGCCGAGGGCGACCACTCCCGTCGCTGCCGCTCCGGGCGAGCCTTCGTCGGCGATGAACGCCTTCAAGAGCGGAATCGACGTCGCCGCGGACTCGGGGAACCACGCCAGCAAGTGCGCGGTCTCGGCCCGCAGTTCAGGACTGTCCGAGGTCAGCAGGACGGCGAGTGCGGGAAGCGCCTCCCGGACGGCGTCATAGGAACGCACCACCGCTTCAGCGGCGATGAGCACATGCGCCCAGGTCTCCTCGCGCTCTTTGCGCTGCTCATCGCCCGCCGCTTCGCCGATCCACTGAGCCCAGTCGTCGGCTTCGCCGCGTAGGTTCGCCAGGTTGGTGCGGTCCTCGCGAGGGTCGATGCCGTTCGGCAGATAGTTGTTGTCCAGCCCGATCGCGATGGCGACCAGCAGGCCGACGAACCGATGCCTATTGACCAATCTCGGGTCGAGTGCCATCCGCACGAGGAACGGAACCGTGTACACCGCGGCCTGCGATCGCGTGCCCTGGTGGACGATGTGGTTCGCGAGTTGCGCACTCGGCGGGTGCCGGCCGTCCCAAACCCCTGCCTGCATCGCCCGGAGGTGTCCGGGGACGTCCTCGGCCGTGCCGTAGGAGTGGTGCAGTTGGGCCCAGGGCACATCGTCCAGGCCGGTGAGAGGGTCGTCATTGACGTCGTTCCATCCACTGGCACCCATTGAGCCGCCCTCCCTGGAGATCGTTGACGGCCGAACGGTAGCGGCAGGCGCTGACACCGGGGGTTCACGACGCCGACCGATCGCAGCAAGGTGCGGCAACTGCGCCGTGACCCGCATCTGCGCTGCATGTATGGGGCGGCAACAAACAAAGAACTACGCGAACATATGACTATTTAAGGCAAATGAGAAATTGAATTGCATTTCATGAGAAGCAGTGTTCTGCGGTGTTTTGGCGGCGCCGGAGGGTGAGGATCAACGCATGCCCGGCCGAACGGTCCGGGCAGTCCCGGGGGCGTCAGCCCCCGTTCGTACGGAAAGGCCTGAACATGATCAACGGGTTGAAGAGGGCCGCGGCCCTGGGCGCGGCAACGGTGGCCCTGGCTGCGGGCGCGGTCGTCGGCACGGTCGGCACCGCGTCGGCCGCTCCGCAGGACCACCGGCCGCCGAAAGCGTCGCACCACTGCGCGAAGGTGGCGGGCCACTGGGCACGGCAGTGGCACCCGGGGTTCCGTGACCGGCACCACCGCTGGCACCCCGGCAAGTGGACCCGCGTCTGGCGCCCCGCCCATCAGGAGTGCCACCGCTGACCCCGTAGCCGACGCCGGCACCCGCCCGTAGGGGCGGCGGCGACCCGAACCGGAACCGGCCCCGACACGCCCGTGGAAGGCGTGGTGGGGCCGGTTCGTCGTGTCACACCCCTCTTCGGGCTTGCCCCGGGCGTGGCCTAGCAGGCCTCACACGGATGGGCAGGACGGTGAAGTGCATCGGTTCATGGTCAGGAATCCCTGTTCCCCCTGACTACCCGTCGGAGCGGTGGAGCAGGACTCGCGGAAGGTCAAGGTCGGTGCGTCAACGCTGGCTCATTGAAGGCGGAGTTCGTCGGCGCGCCGCCCGGCCTCGTCAGGACGGTACCGCGGCCCGTGCCGGGTCGAGGAGACCTGGCACGGGCCGGCTCCGTTGATCATGACCGTCGCGCCGTTGGCAAAGACCATGGCCATGGGGGTGAGGGGCACCCCGGTCTGCGTTCAGCGAGAACTCGTCCAGGCGGGAGACCGGGCGTCCGGCCAGGTCGGCTTCGAGGCGGGGGATGCCCGGTGTCCTGCTCAGGCACCATCGTGATGGCTCCGGGGCGCGGAGCGTCACCGGCCTCAGGAGGACGGAGCCCCGAATGCCGCCACTATCAAAGCCAGTTCGGTGGAGTTCATGCCCTCGCCCTTCGCGTCCGTGGCACCGACGTTCATCACCATCGTGCGGGACAGGTCCCGGGTGGCGGCGATCGCGCTGGTGTAGCCGTACCGGCTGCCCGTCTTGCCCCAGACCTCGCGGCCGCCGAGATTGATCTTGGACAGCCCTGCGCTGTAGGAGGCCGGGGCCCCCGAGCCGTACTCACGCACCGACGCCTCGGGCAGGGTGAACATCTCCTCCAGTTGCGGCCGAGGCACCACACGACCTGTGAACAGCGCTTGCAGGAACCGTTCCAAGTCGGCGGTGGTGGAGATGATGTCGCCCGCCGCGTAGCCCTGCGTCTGGCCCCAGACCGTCACGTCTCGGAGCTCGGTCGAGCCGTCGGGGCGCGCAAAGGCCTGGTAGCCGTGGTTGTGGGGTCCCTCGATGCGCGGGTCGGTGCCGGGGTAAGAGGTGTTCTGAAGCCGCAGCGGCCTCAGAATGCGCCGGCCGACCTCCTCTTCGTAGGCATGTCCGGTGATCCTCTCGATCAGCAGACCGAGCACGGCGTAGTTGATGTTGAGGTAGTGCTGCTGGGTGCCGGGCGCGAACTCGGCCGGCTTCGCGGTCGCGTTCTCCACCATGTCCTCGGGCGTGTAGAGATCGAACCGGTGGACGTAGGCCTCCTCGATGGTGTCGCCCGGCATGTCAGCCGCCGGGATGCCGCTCGTGTGGTTGAGCAGCTGCCGCACGGTGACGTCCCTGTACGCCGCGGGGATCAATGCCGGCAGGTAGCGGCGCGCGGGCGCGCCCAGGTCCACCTTCCGCTCGGCGGCGAGCTGCAGGACCACCGCTGCCGTGAACACTTTTGTCACTGAGCCGGCCCGGAAACGGCCTCGCGGATCGGCTGGGCGCCCGCTCTCCAGGTCGTGCACGCCCGCGCTGCCGCGCCACGTGCCGTCCGTGCCGCCGACGCGTACGAGCGCGGCGGTGGTGTCGGCGTCGGGCAGGGAGCCGAGCGCGGCACACAACGCCTCGCTGTCGAGCCCGCCCGCGTGCGTGCCGGAAGTGCACGAGGACGGCAACGGGGGCGGAGTGGCCACAGCCGCCTGGGCCGCCGGGAAGGCGACGGCAGTCAGGGCGAGCAGAGCGGACAGGGCAGTACGGGTACGGGCGTTCATCGTGTGATCTCCTGACGACGGGAAACGGCGCGAGCCGTTGCCTGCCATCCTGTTGATCACAGCCCCCGCGCGGATCGCCCGGGCGGGCGGTCTTGGTGCGGACGTCGACTCGCCCCCGCGGGGGAGCCGGCGGGCCCGCCTCCTCCGGGAGAGGGATCACGTACCGGGAGACCGCCGGCGGCCGGTCCCCCCGCAGTCACGAGTCCGGTCTCGTACGCGCAGATGACCGCCTGGATGCGGTCCCTGAGCCCGAGCTTCGCCAGCACGTTGCCGACGTGGGTCTTCACGGTGTGCTCGCTGACCGTCAGCGCAGCCGCGATCTCGGCGTTGGACAGCCCCCGGGCGAGGTGCAGCAGGGTCTCGCGCTCGCGGGCGGTCAGCGCGTCGAGCCGGTCCGACGCAGGCGCCCAGGCCGGCCGGGGCCGGCTCCTGTACTCCTCGACCAGCCGGCGCGCCACCGTGGGGGCGAGCAGGGAATCGCCCTCGGCCACCACCCGCACCGCGTGGACCAGATCGTCGCGCCTGACGTCCTTGAGGAGGAAGCCGCTCGCCCCCGCATGCAGCGCCTCGTACACGTACTCGTCGGAGTCGAAGGTGGTGAGCATGATCGTTCGGCAGTCGGTTGCCGCGACGATGGCGCGACACGCCTCGATCCCGTCCGTGCCCGGCATCCTGACGTCCAGGAGCGCCACGTCCGCGCCATGGAGCCGCACGGCCTCCGCCGCCTCGGCCCCGTCAGCCGCCTCGGCGACCACCTCGATGTCGGGTTGGGCGTCGAGGATCATGGCGAAGCCGCTGCGTACCAGCTCCTGGTCGTCGGCCACCACCACCCGAATGGTCACCCGTCCACCTCCATGAAGACATCGGCCAGCGGAAACCGCACTCTCACCCGGAACCCTGTGCCGTCCGGGCCCGGGCCCGTCTGGACGGTCCCGCCGTGCGCCGCGGCCCGCTCCCGCAGCCCGATCAGACCGTGCCCCGTGCCCCCGACCGGCCTGCCGCCGGTGCCGACAGCGGCTCCCCTGCCGTCGTCGGTGACCGTGATCTCCACGGACTCGGCGCCCAGCTCCACGCACACCGTCGCGGATTCCGCGCAGGCATGTCTGACCACGTTGGTCAGCGACTCCTGCACGATCCGGTAGACGGTCGCTTCGGTGGCCGGCGGCAGGGACCCCGGAAAACCCACGGTCACGTACTCGACGGCGAGGCCGCCCGAGGCCACCTGCTCCACGAGCAGCGGAAGATCGGCCAGAGCGGGCAGGGGTTTGCGGGACGCGGGCTCCGGGGTCTCCATGTCCTGCCTGAGCACCCCCAGCATCCTGCGCAGCTGCGTCATCGCGTCCCGCCCCGTCTCGGAGATGGCCTCGAACGCCGCCTCGGCACGCTCCGGCGCCGTACGGACCGTGACGGGGCCGGCCTCCGCCTGCACCACCATCAGGCTCACCGCGTGCGAGAGGATGTCGTGCATCTCCCGTGCTATCCGGGCCCGTTCGGCCGCGGCGGCCTGCTCCACCTCGATGCGGTTCGCCCGCTCCAGCTGAGTTGCCCGGTCCTCCAGAGCGGCCGTGTAGGCCTTCCGGGTGTGCGTGAGGCGGCCGAACCCGTACGCCGCGCCGAAGAGGAACAACGAGAACAGCAGTTCCCTGGCCTCACCGGAGTTGAGCGCCACCGAGGGGAATATCAGCGCAAGCGTTCCCGCAGCCACGGGGATGCGCCACCTGGCCGGGGTCAGCTCGGCGACCGTGTAGAGCGCCACCAGCGCGTTGTACGGCAGGGGCTGCCCAGGTCCGTCGAGCGTGAACCGGTAGAGCACCTGCGCGGCAAGGACCGCGGCGAGCGCGGTCACTGGTGCCCGGCGCCGCCATAGCAGGGGCAGCACGCCGAGCGTCGTGAGGCCGTACGACGCCCAGGTGGCGGGTGGCAGTGACGGCGAGCGCGGCACGACGAACGGGATGGTCTCGGCGGCCTGCACGAGCAGCATCAGCCCCGCGTCCACTGTCCATGGACTGGTGAGCGGCTGACGGATACGGGAGGCGAAGAGCCTCAGGTGGCCGGCCACCATCAGGCTTCTCTGGCGACCAGGCCGAACTGTGCCACCTCCGGTCACTGTTCGGCCCGGCGGTCGGGACGCCGACGTGAGCAGGACACGATCCCGAGCTCCAGCAGGTCCGGGCCCACGGCGAAGGACGCGACCTCTGCCCGCAGCCACGAACGGCGGAGTGGCATGATCACTCCGGAACCTTATCGCCTCCTCGTCACCGGCGCCCCCGGGTTCGAGTGCCGAATGGCCCAGCATGAGCCAGCTGCCAGATGGAAGGGCATCGAGCAGAGTCCGCACGATGCCCTCACGAGTGAACCCTCCACCCCGCCGAGATGTTGGATGCCGGTCCAGCGGGTCCACACTCGCCGGCAGGCTCCCGGGGGCTTTAGATTTTGTCCGCCCAGATCTGTCGGGACGCCGACACGGGGTCGGCCACCACTGAGACGGGCACGTCCCAGATCTGCGTGAGCGCCTCACCCTTCCGGTACTGCGGCCAGCCGGGGTCGCCGGTGGCGGCGAAGGCCGTCAGCGACCTGCGGAACTCCTCCGCCAGGCCGACAGCCTCCGGCGGGAGTGAGTCGCCGAAGAGCATGGCCGCCATCGGGCCGTGGAAGTTGCCGAATGTCAGCGGTACGTCGAGCAGGTGGCAAGCGCCGAGCGCCCCGCCGAACACCGGGGTCGGCCAGGCCACCTCATAACACCAGCTGCGGCCGGAGTGCTCCTGAGCGCACCACATCGACGGCATGCGGAAGAACGCGTCGGACTGGATGAGGATGTACAGATCGGCGTCTGAGACGCCAGGGTACGCGGCTCGGTAGCCGTCGAGAGGAACGCCGTGCGCCGCCGCGACACCAGCGACGTCAACGGCGGACAGGTTCTCGCTCATCGCCATGGCGAAGAATCGGTACTCGTCGCGGGCAAACCCGGTCATGAGGTCGACCTCCGCACGCAGGCCGCGCCAGGGCTGGTCACGCACCACATCCCCATCCACCACCAGTCCGTAGGGAGTGACCTCGCCCTCCCTGGACTGCACGGCGTGGATCGCCTCCGACGCCACGCCCGCGAAGGCCTCGGAAGTGAGCGGAACACCGAGCGCCGCCGCGATCCGCTCTGCCGTGCCGCGCGCCAGTTCTTCCGGCAGAAAGGCCGCTGTGACGCTCTGTCCGATGGCCCGGCCGAACAACCCGCGGCCGGCCTCGGCGGCCGTCAGCGCCGCCACGGCGCTGCCTCCCGCTGACTGTCCGAAGATCGTCACATTGCCCGGGGCCCCGCCGAAACGCGCGATGTTTTCCTGAACCCAGCGCACGGCCGCGAGCTGGTCGAGCAGTGCCCGGTTCTGCGGCGCGTCCGGCAGCCAGCCCAAGCCCTCTAAGCCAGTGCGGTAGTTCAAGGTCACCAGCACGACGCCCGAGCGGGCCAGGTTCGTGCCATCGAACTCGGGCTGGCTCGCGGAACCAAAAATGAACGCTCCCCCCGTAAAGCCAGACCATCACCGGGAGACCGGCTGCCCCGGGATCGGGCGTCCAGACATTCACGGTGAGGCAGTCGGCATCGTCACCCGGGTGCCACAGCGCCGGCAAAGGAGGCATCTGGGCCTGCGGAGGCGAGGCACTGAAAGCGGTACCGTCGAGGACACCGTCCCGTGAAAGTCATGACCGCGGAGTGTCCGCGGGGGGGGTAATGTGCCGTCCGGACACGGGCTCCGTCGACGCCCCCCTCTGTCGCCGCGAGGGTCCCCGCCCAGGTGGACGGCCCGTCAGGTGCCCATCCTGCGGCAGGCACGACCGTGCCAGAAATACCGGAACGCGCGTGACGCCGGGAGCGGAAAAGGCGCCCCGCCGACCCGTGAACTTCGCGTACCCATTTCGGCAGCCAAAGGCCATTCCCCCCCCCACGACCATTTCCCGCCTCCCGTCGCGGAGCAGTCGGCAGCGTCGGCCCGCACATTGGCCTCACGTCCATTGCATGCCGATCCGCGCATCCGCCTGCACCGCCGGTGGCGCTGTGACCTGGGTACCTGCTTGCGCCTACCTCAGATTATGGAAGGAACGTTCTATATAATGTCTCCATGACCCAGACGAAGAGCGGGCCTGCCACGACCGGCCGCAAGTCGGCGGCGCGGGAGCGGCTGCTGACCACCGCGAGCAGGCTCTTCTACACCGAAGGGATCCGCGCTGTCGGCGTCGACCGGGTGATGGCGGAGGCCGACGTCGCGCGCGGCACCTTCTACCGGCACTTCGAGGGCAAGGACGACCTGGTGCGCGGCTACCTGGACGCCACCGATCGCGACATCCGGGCCCGGGTGGCCGTGGCGGCCGAGAAGACGGGGGGAGGCGGGGCGTTGCTCGATGTCGTCGCGCACAGCATCGGCGAGGAGATCTGCGGTCCGGGGTTTCGGGGCTGCCCCTTCATCAACGCGGCCGCGGAGTACCCGGATCGGGAGTGCCCGATCCACCAAGCCGTGCTGAGGCACCGCGAGTGGTTCCACCAGATCCTGGAGGACACCTTCGCGACCATGGGCGTCACGGACCCCCGGCAGTCCGCCGACCTGGTGGTCGCCCTACGTGACGGAGCGATGGTCGCGGGCTACCTCGGCGACTCCCGGTCCGCGGCGCGCACCCTGGTCCAGGGTGTCGGCCTGGTCGCCGCATCGGGCTGACGGAAGGGCGACCGAAGATTGATTGAGCGATAAGGTCATACGTATGCCATCCGAGTCGCAGCCCTCGAACCGTCTGTTCCCGCCACGCCTGCCCGCCGGCCGCTTGGGTGTTGCGGTCGTTGCCGAGCTCGTCGACCTCATCGTGACGGGCCAGTTGAAGGAAGGCGCGTTGCTGCCCCCGGAGGGTCCGCTGAGCGAACACTTCGGCGTGAGTCGCACGGTGCTGCGTGAGTCGGTGAAGCGGCTCGAGGAGAAGGGCCTGGTGATCGTTTCCCAGGGTCGCGGCACCCAGGTGAGAGCGCCTGGGTACTGGAACATGCTCGATCCGGTGGTGCTGTCCGCGTTGATCGACAACGACGCGACGCTCGGTGTCCTTGACGAGCTGACGATCGTGCGGGCGAGCCTCGAGTCGGCAATGGCGGGAGCGGTTGCCGCTTCGCGCAGCGCAGATGGGTTGAGGAGGCTGGAGAACGCGTTGACCACGATGCGTGAAAGCGAGTCCGAGACGGACTCCTTCCGGCAAGCGGATGTGGTGTTCCACTACGCGCTCATGGAGGTCTCGGGCAACCGGCTGGCGGAGAACATCGCCAAGCACCTGTACAAGCGCGCCACGGAGTCCAGCCGTTACCAGGGCATCGACCCCCCTGATGCGGTCGCACTGACCCTGAAGGAGCACGCGGCCATCGTCGATGCCATCTCAAGGAAGGACGTAGCCGCGGCCCAGAAGGCTATGCACGATCACATCCACACCTCGTGGGAGCGTCGTCGGCTGCCCGACCACGCGCCACGGGCGCGTGGTCGGGCGCTCGATCAGGAAAGCGAGTAGACGTCGGCGGCGTTGCCGCCGAACACACGCGCGCGTTCCGCGGCGGAAAGCCCGTCGAGCAGGGTTTCCAGAGCGGACTTCCAGGGCGCCGCTCCCCCGCCGAGCTCAGCCAACGGCCAGTCGGAGCCGTAGAGCAGACGCTCAGGGCCGAAGGATCCCAGGGCGATCGTCACCGGGTCGGCGAGATGGGCTGCCTGCCACGATCCGGGGGCGAGGCCCGACGTGAGTCCCGAGACCTTCGCGACGACGTTCGGTTGTCGCGCGAGCTCCCGCAGCCGCGACGCCCACGTGCTCCTGTCCTCCCCGGGCTCGGGTGGACCGCCCAGGTGATCGAGCACGAAGCGGAGGCCGCTGTGGCGCGCGGCCAGACGGGTCGCCTGCGGGAGCTGCCACTCACGTACGACGAGGTCGAAGCAGAGGCCCTCCCGCTCGAGGACGGCGAGGCCCGCACCGATCTCCTCGCGCATCATCCACTCCGGGTCCGGGTCGATGTGGGCGAGATGCCGCACCCCGACGACGGGGACAACGGCGTTCTCGCGGATCCGGTCGAGCTGAGGTCCGACCTCCGCCGTGAGGTCGACCCACGCGACGAGGCCTGCGACGGCGGGCGAGTTCAACTTGGCGAGCCGGACGCTCTCGTCGAGGCTGTTGCTCGACTGCACGACGACGGCACCGTCGAGTCCGGTCGAGGCCAGCATCTCGCTCAGATCGCGGGCGCCGAAGTCCCGGGCGATCGGCGCCATGGTCTCCGGGTCGATCCAGTCCTGCGGGTCCACGGCCCGGTCCCACAGGTGCACATGGGCGTCGATGCCGGCAGTCATGCGAGGTGCCACACTTCCTCGACGGGCTGCCACAGCGCGCCTGGATCACGCTCCTCGGCGATCCTCACCTGGCAAGGGTCGGTGTGCGTCCACCATTCCTGCGAGACCGGGTCGTCGGCGATCCGTCGCATGTCCGCCCCGTGGTCCTCGCCGACGTACTCGTAGTAGGCGAACAGGATGTCGCCGAAGATGAAGATGCTGTAGTTGCGTACGTTGCATTCGGTGAGCTTTCGCTCGACGCCCGGCCACACGGCACGGTGCAGTGCCAGGTACTCCTCGCGCTTGTCGGGCCGCACACCCGCGACGAAGGCCCTGCGCTCGGGTCGACGGGTCATCGGGTTCGGCCTCCGCGGTGCGTCGGGTCGTCGATCACGTCGGGTTCGGCCACCAGCCGCAGGGCGGCGCGTTCGGGCCGGATGTGGGGGCCGGTCGCCGCGGGCAGGGGCGGAGCGGCGTCGGCCGGTGACATCCGGGACTCGTCGACGACGATCCCGATGCCTGGGCGATCGCCCAGGACGATGCCTCCGTCGTCAAACTGCTGGTCCACGTCGAGACCGACGGGGAAGTGAAGGTCCTGGACTTCGAAGGTCAGCAGGTTCGGTACGGCGGCGGCGGCGTGCGCCACCGGGTTCGCGTTGTACGCGACGGGACTCACCGGCAGGTCGTGGGCGTGCGCGAGCGTCGCGACGCGGAGGAAGTGGGTGATCCCCCACACGTTGCCGACCTGCACGATGTCCACCGCGTTGGCGTCGAGCAGAGGGCGGTACTGCTCCAGCCCGGTCAGGTTCTCGCCGCTGGCGATCGCCGCGCGTACCTTCCCGCGCAGCGAGGCCATGCCGGCCGCGTCCCACCGGCGCAGCGGTTCCTCCACCCAGGTGAGGTCCATGCGCTCTTCGATGGCCGCGACGTACCGGGCCGCCTGGGCGTGGTTCCACGACTCATTGGCGTCGAACATGAGCGCCGGCCGGCGGGAGTTGCGGCTGAGGACGTCGCGCATGATCTCCAGCCGGGGCAGGTCGCGGTCGAGGTCGCGGCCGCCCTTGAGCTTGCCGGCCTTGAACCCGCGGTCCGCGAACCGGCCGTAGAGGTCGACCAGTTCGTCGTCGGTCAGGCCGTACTCGAGACCGGACGCATAGCCCGGGACGAAGCGCTCGCGGGCACCGAGGGTCCGCCAGAGCGGCTCGTCGGCGGCCTTGGCCTTGATGTCCCAGAGGGCCATGTCGACCGCCCCGACGGTGCCGAAGGTGGATCCCGAGTGACCGGCCTTGAACACCCAGTCGAGCATGCGGTCGTAGAGCGCCATGACCGAGCGCGGGTCGTCGCCCTCGATCGCGGGGAAGACACGGGCGATGTCGGCGTGGGCCCCGAGGCCCACTCCCTCGATTCCGCTGTCGGTCTCGATGATGAGGACGGGGACCGGCGTGGAGTGGCCGGGCTGGACACCGTTGACGTCCCCGGTGATTCTGCCCCAGTCGTGAACGGTGCTCAGACTGCGGTACCCGGTGATCTTCATCGGCGGTGGTTCTCCTTGCAGGTGCGAGTGGTCATTCCTTGGTTCCTCCGGCTGTCATGCCTGCGACCAGGAATCGCTGGGAGAACAGGAAGACGACCAGGACGGGCAGGATCGACACGATCGTCCCCAGCGCCAGGGTGGGCAGCTGGACGGAGTCGGATCCCGCGGAGCTGGGATTGAAAGCCGGGGTCGACGCCAGGAGCGAGGTGAGCCCGACCTGGATCGGGTAGCCGTCGCTCGAGGGCAGCATCACGAACGGGAGGAAGAAGTTGTTCCAGTTCTGTACGAAGCTGAAGAACGCCACCAGGGCGACGATCGGGGCGGCCAGCGGAAGGGCGACCCGGGTGAAGACCTGGAACCCGCTGCAGCCGTCGATGCGCGCGGCCGCGAGGATGTCCCGAGGGATGCTGGTCGAGAAGTAGATGTAGGTGAGATAGACGCCGAACGGGAAGAACGACATCGGCAGGATCACCGACAGCGGGCTCCCGATCAGGCCGACGCTGTTCAGTTCGAGGAAGATCGGCAGCACCAGTGCGGTGTTGGGGATCAGCATGACGACGAGTGTCAGCACGAGCAGCGCCTGCCGGAGCCTGAACTCCGTGAGCGCGAGCGCGTAGCCGGCGGGGATGCTCACGAGGAGCGTGATCACCAGAGCGCCGATCGCGTACAGCGCGGAGTTCCCGATCCAGGTCGTCACCGCACCGTCCTGGAAGTCGAACAACTGGTGCCAGTTGGCGACGAGGTCCGACCACGACCCGATCGAGAACGGGTCGGCGACGACGAGCGTCTTCGAGGACTTCGTGACCGCGAGGAGCAGCCAGACGATCGGGACGGCGAAGAACAGGAGGAAGACGACGAGCAGGACGCCGATGATGGACCGCCCGCTCCACCCGCTGAGGCTCGGCCGGCGGCGTGCGGCGGAGAGTGCTGCCATGGTCATTCCTTCTCGAAGAGGCCGCCGCGGGTCACGAACACCCAGGACAGCAGGAGCGCGACGACCAGCAGGATCAGCGAGATCGCCGCCGCGCCGTTGAAGTCGTTCTGCTGGAAGGCGTACTGGTAGGCCAGCTGGTTGAGCGAGTAGTCGTTGGGCACCACCGCGTTGCTGGCCTGGCTGAGCAACTGCGGTTCGACGAACAGCTGGGTCCCGGCCGCGAGCGACATGACGCCCATGTACGCGACCCACTTGCGCAGCATCGGAAGCTGGATCCGGAACGCGATCTGGACGGCGTTCGCACCGTCGATGCGGGCGGCCTCGATCACTTCGGTGCTGATGTTGTTGAGGGCGCCGTACATGATGAGGATCCATCCGCCGGCTCCGGTCCAGAACGCGATGATCGCGAAGATCGCCGGAAGGTGGCCGGGTTGGATCACCTGCACGAAGCTCTCGAACCCCATCGCCGTGAGCAGACCGCTGACCGGGCTCGCGGTCGGATCGAGGACGAAGAGCCACAACAGGACGCTGGACGCGCCCGCGAGCGCGCCGGGCAGGTAGTAGACGAAGCGCAGGGTCGTGCTGACCCACCGCACACCGAGCGCGTGGACCACCAACGCCAGGCCGACGACGAAGACGACCAGCCCGAGGAGCCAGATGAGGAGATAGGTGGTCACGTGGAACACGGCCGGCCAGAACCGGAAGTCGCCGACGACCTTCGTGAAGTTGTCGAAGCCTGCGAATCCACCGTCGGCGTTCGTGAAGGCCAGGAGTACGGCGTAGAGCGAAGGGACGATCCCGAAGACGACGGTGAGCAACGCGTAGGGCGAGACGAACAGATAGCCGATCGGACTGCGAGCGAAGGAGCGGCCGGCCGACCGGCCGCTGCCCCGGCCTGACCGCCGACGCCCCGAGGCGTCGACGGCCGGCCGGCCGCTCGGAGGAGCGAGGGTCATGTCAGTTCACCTTGTATCCGTTGACCTTGGCCTGGTTCGTGATGGCCGTCTGCCAGGTCGGCAGCAGGTCCACGATCGACTGGCCGCCCGTGATCCCCGGGGTCATCGTCTTCGCCCATATCGCCTCCTGGCTGAACATGGGGTAGCCCCAGCCGTCCCAGACCTGTGACGCCGCGGTCACCACCGGCTGCAGCGAGGTGGCGTAGTACTTGCTCGCCTCCTGCTTGGCGATCCACTTCTGTGCGGCGGGCGCGTACGCCGGGTAACCCGGTGCGACATCGACCTGGTACTCGTCGGCGGTGGTGACGAACTGGACGAACTTCTCGGCGGCCTTCAGGTTCTTCGAATGGCTGGAGACGAACCAGGTCCCGCCACCCACGTTGCCCGTCACCGCCCCGCTCTCGCCCTTCCACGGCAGCGGCGCGCCGACACCGAGCCGCCCGGCCGGCACGTTGAGCGACTGGGGGTTGTTGAAGATCGCGCCGGCGTACCAGGCCGGACCCGGCATCATCAGCACCTTGCCCGAGTACTTCTTCAGGAACTCGGGGGTGAACACGCTGACCACCGGCACGGTCCCGTTGTCGCGGAGGGTGTCGAGCAGCGAGGCGGCCCGCTTGCACTCGGTCGAGTCGGTCTTCACGGTGAGGGACTTGGGGCCGGGCACGTCATTGGCCTGGCACTTGCTCCCCCACATGAACACCTCGGGCGTCCAGGCGTCGCCGGCCGTCCCGACGATGTAGCCGGGGTGCTCCTTGGCGACCTTCTCGCCGAGCGCCTGGTACTCCTCCCACGTGGTCGGCAGGGCGTAGCCGAACTGGTCCAGCAGGGACTTGTCGTACCAGAGCACCGCCTGGGCGAGGTCGTTGCGCAGGCAGTACACGGCGCCGTCCACCGTGCAGGGGTTGAGCGAGCCCTCGGTGAAGTTGCCGAGCGTGTCCTTCGGGACCAGACCCTTGTCCAGCACGGCCGCGAACGCCTGCTTGCCGCCGCTCCTCTGGCTCGCCCATGCCGCGTCGTTGTTCTGGCTGGAGAAGACGACGTCGGGCCAGCCACTGCCGGCGCGGTCGAAGAGCTGCATCTTCGTCCGGAAGGAGTTGGACCCGTTGGCCGACCCGTCATAGGTGACGACCTTGATCTTGGTGTCCGGGTTCGCCGTCTGGAACGCCTTCGCGGCAGCCTGCCTGTCCGCGTCCACCCAGACGGTGATCGTCGAGGAGGCTTCCTGCTTGGCTTCGGGAAAGCCGTACGCGCCGTTCGCCGAGTTGCCCTTGCCGCCGCAACCGGCGAGGGCCAGGAGCGCCGTTGCGGCGCACAAAACGGCGACCGTCGACGCCTTACGGCGCGAACGCACCGCAGTGTGGATTCCGGCCATGGGATGTCCTTGTCTTGTCGACTTCGTTGACGACTCCGCGCCAGGACTGTAGGGCATACGTATGATGTTTGTCACGAGCTTGAGGTGCATCATCTTGAGGGGTGAGCGTCGACGGTTGTTCCGGTCGGCAACTCGGCCGCGCCGACGTGTGATCGTGTCCCCATCGATGCGGGGGACGCAGCCGGAGGCGTACTGGCATCGGGCGATACTCGACGCGATCCGCCACCTCGTCGACAACGGCATCAAGTGCGGGCGGTACCCGCCGACTTTCCGCCGCGGGAACACCGGCGACCGCGCCGCCGCCGACGTCGGCGGCGAGGAACAGCCCCATCGTCTCCCGGAGGTCAGCACGTGCCCGCCCAGCGGGCTGCCCGCACCGCCTCTCGCAGGGGCGTCGTCACCAACAACGGGCGTGCGAAAGCCTCATCGGCCGAGCCAGCCACCGTCGACCGGCAGGATCGTCCCGGAGATGTAGCGCGCAGCGTCCGACGCCAAGAACACGGCAGCGCCTGCGATGTCCTCCGCGGTTCCCCACCGCCCCGCCGGTATCCGCTCGAGGATCGCGCGGGACCGGTCAGGGTCGTCCTGAAGCGCTTGGGTGTTGTCGGTCGCGATGTAGCCCGGGGCGATGCCGTTGACGGTCACACCCTGTCCGGCCCACTCGTTCGAGAGCGCCCGGATCAGTCCCGCCACGCCGGACTTGGCCGCCGCATAGCCCGGCACGTTGATCCCGCCCTGGAACGAGAGCAGGGACGCGGTGAAGACGATGCGCCCGTGCCGCGCCTCCAGCATCCGCCGCCCGAGAACCTGGCTGAGCACGAACGTGCTCGTGAGATCGACTTCGAGCACCTCGTCGAACCATTCCAGGGGGTGCTCGGCGGCGGGAGCGCGGCGGATGGTCCCGGCGTTGTTGACCAGGATCTCCACCGGGCGCTCGCCTGCGGCGAGTTCTTCCGCGAACCGGGTCACCTGCCGCCGGTCCGCGAAGTCGACGCGGTGTCCCGAGAACTCACGGCCGAGCCGGCGCACGCGGTCGCCGATCGCCGAGGACTCGGGATCGAGGGTGGCGGAGACTCCGACGACGTCGGCACCGGCAGCGGCCAGGGCCTCGGCGACGGCGAACCCGATTCCACGCTTGGCCCCCGTCACGACAGCGAGGCGCCCGGTCAGGTCGAACGGGTTCATGACGCGCTCACCTCGACGAGCAGCTTCATCGCCTGCCCGGCCTCGAGGACACCGAACGCCGATTCGACCTCAGTCAGGGGCACGATGCCCGTGATGAGTTTCTCGGCCGGTATCGCGCCCTCGGCCAAGAGCTCGATGGCGCGCTCGAAGTCGTGGCGCTGGTAGACCCGTGCCCCGAGCAACCTCAGCTCCCGCCAGAACACGCGGTGCAGGTCGATCGGCCGCGGTTGCGCGTGGATGGCCACCACCACGAGCGTGCCACGGACCTTCGCCAGGCTGGTAGCGGCGAGCACGGCGGCGGCCGAGCCGGAGACTTCGAACACGACGTCCGCTCCGGCGCCGTCCGTCCACTCCTCCACCCACGCGACCTGATCGACCGACGAGGGGTCCAGCGTCGTCAGCCCCATCTCCTCGGCGGCGGCCCGCCGGGTCGGATCGATCTCGGCGACCACGACCTCGGCACCGGACGCCGCGGCGACGGTCGCGATCAGAACGCCGATCGGGCCCGCACCGATGACGACCGCCTTGTCGCCCGCGGCAAGTTCGGAACGCCGTACGTCGTGAACCGCCACCGCGACAGGCTCCACCAGCGCGGCGTCGCGCAGAGAGATCTCCGAGGGCAGTCGCACGAGTGTCGACGCCGGTACGTTCCAGTACTCCTGCAGCGCTCCGGGGCTGTCGATGCCGATGAAGTCCAGGTTCTGGCAGATGTGCTCGTTCCCCGCCCGGCAGGCCGCACAAGTGCCGTCCCAGGCAAGCGGCATGACGGTCACGGCGTCACCCACCGACCAGCCCTCCACACCGGCGCCGAGGGCGACGACCGTGCCCGACATCTCGTGTCCGATCGTCGCCGGCCTGCTGACCCGGCCGTCCATGTCCCCGTGGAACACGTGGAGGTCCGTGCCGCAGATTCCGACGTACGCCACGGCGACCCGGACCTCCCCCGCACGCGGCTCAGCCGGTTCCCGTTCCTCGACCGTCATCGTGTGCGCGCCTACGTAATGTGCCGCCAACATGCCGATCGGCTCCTCCTCGTCAAGTCGCGGGCCGCACCGGCCCACAGCCCTGCGCAGCCTAACAGGGAAACATCATACGTATGTTGTCGCTGCTACATTCAGCCTCGTGACCAGCAAGCCGCCGACGCGCGACCACGCATCCATGGAACAGACGCTCCCGACCCGGGGACTGCGAACCGGGCACCAGCTCACGGAGTTGGGCCTGGGCGCAGCCCAGTTCGGCAACCTGTTCACCGAGACGACCGACGACGCGTCGCATCGCGCCGTCGCAGCCGCGGCCGAGGAAGGGATCCGGTACTTCGACACCGCGCCGCACTACGGCCTCGGACTGTCCGAACGCCGGCTGGGGGACGCCCTCCATACGGCCACTCGTCGAGGTGTGGTCATCTCCTCGAAGGTCGGGCGCCTGCTCGTGGACAGCCCGGACACCCGTCACCTGCTCGATGACGACGGGTTCGTCGTGCCGGCCGCGAAGAGGCGGGTCTGGGACTTCAGCCGCGACGGGATCCTGCGCTCCGTGGAGGAGTCACTGGCGCGGCTCGGGACGGACCGGCTCGACATCGCCTATCTGCACGATCCGGACGACCACTGGGGGCCGGCATCGTCGAGCGGGATCGCCGCCCTGGCCGGGCTACGGGACCAGGGCGTCGTCGGTGCCATCGGCGCCGGAATGAACCAGGCGGCGATGCTGGCCGAGTTCGTGAGGCGGACCGACGTCGATGTGGTGATGGTCGCCGGGCGGTTCACCCTTCTCGACCAATCGGCACTGGACGACCTGTTGCCCGTCGCCGTCGCGCGCGGCGTCGGCGTCGTCGCCGCGGCGGTCTACAACTCCGGACTGCTGAGCACCAAGGCCGTGGACGGTACGGCGACCTACGACTACGCGGCAGCGCCGCCGGCCGTCGTCGAACGTGCCGCCCGCATCGCCGCCGTCTGCGAGCGACACGACGTGGAGCTTCCCGCGGCCGCCGTCCAATACCCGTTGCGCCATCCCGCGGTCGTCTCGGTGGTGACAGGGATGCGCACCGGGGAACACGTGCGAAGCAATGTCGCGCGGTACCGGGCGGACATCCCGGAGGCGCTGTGGGAGGAGCTGCACGTCACAGGGCTCGCCCCGGATCCGGTCCGGGCAAGCTAGCCCTCCGGGACTCGAAGTCATACGTCACATGAATCTTGTCGCAAACATCATACGTATGCTAACTCTGTGTCGGGCATCAACGCCCCTATCACAGGAAGCGATCGAACATGACATCGACGTCAGACTCGACACGCTCGGTGAGCAGACGATGGAGGCGCAGGGCCGGCGCCCTTGCAGCGCTCGGCGCCTGCGCCGTCATCGCGTCAGCGCTCATCCCCCTCCAGGCGCAAGCCGCGCCCCGGGCGGAGTACTTCGCAGCCCCGGACGGCAAGGACGCCGGACACTGCAGCCAGGCGCAGCCGTGCTCGCTCGAACGGGCTCAGCACGTCGTCGGCCCCGCCACCAAGCACGGTGACGTGACCGTCCAGCTCGCCGACGGCACCTACCGCCTCTCCGAGCCCCTCCGGTTCGGACCCGGCGACGACGGTGGCGACCACACCGTCCAGTGGACCGCCGCCCCGGGCGCCCACCCCGTCATCACGGGCGCCTCGAAGGTCACCGGCTGGTCCAAGTCCCAGGCGGGGTCGGGCATCTGGGAGGCGGACACCCCGCATGGCCTCGACACCCGCCAGCTCTACGTGAACGGCGTGATCGCCCCTCGCGCCGCCATCCGCCTGGCCAACGCCGACGTCACTCCGACCGCGACCGGTCTCACCATCAAGAACCCGGCCCTGAGCTACCTCGCCACGCTCCCCGACCAGGGGCGCATCGAGTTCGAGTCCCTCGGCGACTTCACGAACCGCTACTCGCCGGTCCAGAGCATCAGTGCCACCGAGATCACGATGGCGCAACCGGCGTGGGACAACAACACCTGGGGCTGGGACACCGTCCAGAACTCGTTCCTGGCCGGGCCGAGCTGGTACCTCGACAACTCGCTGAGCTTCCTGACCCAGGTCGGCCAGTGGTACATATCCCCGAGTGCCGGGAAGCTCTACTACAAGCCGGCGGACGGGGTCGACCCCAACCGGCTCGACATCGAGCTGCCCCGCCTGGAGTCGCTGATCAGCATCGGCGGGACGTACGACGATCCGGTGACCGGACTTGCCTTCAAGGGCATCCAGTTCTCCGGAACCTCCTGGCTCGGCCCCTCGACCGACGGGTACGCGGACCAGCAGAACGGCCTGTTCATCAAGGGCGCCTACGACTACCGCCCCGCCGACGCCTTCACCAACTGCTCGCGCGGCTGCGAGATGTTCGAACGAGCGCGCACCAGCTGGTACCAGGAACCCGCCGCCGTGCAGGTGTCCGCCGCCAGCCGCATCTCGTTCACCGGCAACACGTTCACCAACCTCGGCCAGTCGGCGCTGGGCATCGGGAACGACGCCAACGCCACGGTGACCGGGGTCGGGCTGGGCGCCGGCGACATCGACGTGGTCGGCAACCGGTTCACGGAGAACAGCGGCCACGGCGTCGCGGTCGGCGGCGTGCTGCCCGACGCGCACCACCCCAGCGACCCGAGGATGACCAACCACGACATCCTGATATCCGACAACACGATCAATCGCGTGGCGGTCGACTACAAGGACAACAGCGGCATCCTCAGCACCTACGTCACAGGCGCCCGCATCCTGCACAACGAGGTCTCCAACGTCCCCTACGACGGCATCGACACCGGCTACGGCTGGGGCATCAACGACGCCGGGGGCTCGAACGACTACGTCGACCGCGGCTACTACAAGTGGAACACGCAGTACACGACGCCGACGACGCTGAAGGACAACCGCGTCGAGGGCAACCTCGTGCACAACACGAAGGCGCGCTTCGCCGACGGCGGATCGGTCTACAACCTCTCCGCGAGCCCGGGAAGCGTCGTCGCCAAGAACTACCTGTTCAACATCTCGGGCGTCGGCCTCTACCTCGACGAGGGCTCCCGCTCGATGACCTACGAGAACAACGTGGTCCAGGGCGGTTCCTTCCTCTTCACCAACGCGTACAGCCTCCGCAACAACACCAGCGACAACGTCATCCAGAACAACTGGTACAACTCGGGTGGGGCCTCGACGCCGAACGCCGCGGCGCACAACAACCAGCTGATCAACAACGTGAAGGTCACCGGCGCCAACTGGCCCGCGGCCGCACGGGACGTGATCTGCCAGGCGGGTGTCGCGCCGCAGTACCGGACCTCGCTCAACGCGAACCAGTTCGGCTTCAGCGGGTGCCCGGCAGGTGGACCCGTCGCACCCGGCCTGCGCACTTCCGGAAGTTCGGCCGTCAGCTCGTACTTCGGCCAGAGCGGCGGTGGATTCGGGATCGCGGCAGCGGGCGCCGACGTGTGGGGCGCCGGCGGGCAGCACGACGACCAGTTCGGCTCGATCTACCGGGACGACTCGTTCGCGGCCGACTCGAGCGTGTCCACCCGGGTCGTATCGGTCAACGACGCCAACGCCTGGGCCAAGTCCGGGGTCATGGTCCGCAACGACATGACCAAGGCGGGGAGTTCGGCCGGGTACGCCGTCGTCGCGGTCACCGCCCGCAACGGCGTCGTGTTCGAGTGGGACGCCAACGGCGACGGATACCTGGACACCGACGCCCGCGCCGGCGTCGACATCTACCGCCCCGTCTGGGTGAAGCTCACCCGGTCGGGGACCTCGTTCAGCGCCTCGTACTCCTACGACGGCGCCAACTACGTCCCGCTCGGTCAGCCCGTTACGTTGGCCTCGGCGGCAGCGAAGCAGGACGCGGGCATCTTCTCCACGTCCCACGACGTCACGCAGTCAGCGATCAACCAGTTCGACTCCAGCTCCTTCACGGCCGCGATGATGCCGTAGGCGCCGCTCCCGGTGGGTCGACGACAGGCCCGGTGAGGTGTTCCGGAGCGCGCCGGCAGACCGGCCGTTCTCGGACTCCGGCGGCGGGCGCACGAGAAGACCAGAGCACCGAAAGTGACCTGTCGTCGGCCATCCGACCATGCGGGGCGGGCGTACGCTCGCCCCGCACGGCCTTCCGGCACAGTGCGGTGGGCCGCATTCAACCCGGCCGTTGAGGCTGTGGGGACAGCAAACGCCGAAGGTATTCGTCACGGGTCACGCCGCGCCGGCACTGCCCGCGCCGGGCCCCAGTCGTCAGCGGAGGGGAGCGGCACGAAAATGGCGAGTGCCGGTCCGCATCGATGGTGCCCGCCCAGCGCAAGGGGGAACGCCGCTGTGCTGACTCCCTGTACGGTTCGGCAGGCGATGAGCACGCCGATGGTGGAGGCGAACGCTGCGACGCAGGTCGCCACGAGGTAGACGGCGAACACCGCCGGCAGCACGCGCCGGTGGCCGAAGTGGTCACCGAAGGATCCGGCGAGCGGCGCGAGGACCGCGCCGGCGAGCAGGTAGGGGGTGAGGATCCATCCGGTCAGCCCCAGGTCGGCGTGGAGATCCTTTCCGAGAGCCGGCAGCGCCGGTACCAGGACGTCGCGTACGACGACGGGGACACCTTGGCCCTGCCGACCGCCGCGAGCGTCGCGTCGAGATGAAGCGGGCCGCCGATCCGGCTCTGGCTCCTTGCGCTGATCCGTGCGGTCATCGAGGTGCGTCTACGAGCGCGGGTGGCGACCTGCTCCCGGTCGGGTGAGGTCGGGATGACAGCGAGGTCGTGATCACCCACCGCCCGGCCGTTCGTTACCGGTCATGTCGGTGTGCGGGTCGCGTGCAGCGAGGACGCTGAAGAGGGTGGCGACGATGGCGAGTACGGCGTATCCGAGGGCGATGTGCGGTAGCGAGAAGGAGTTCGAGAGTTGGCCGGAGACGAGGCTGGGGAAGGCGGCTCCGCTGTAGCAGAGGAGGTAGACGGCGCTGAAGATCGGTGCCCGGTCGGCGAGGGTGCTGTCGTGCAGTAGACCGCGGGTGGCGGAGCTGATGGCGATGCCCTGACCGGTGCCGGCGATGATGGTTGCGGCGATGAACAACGCCAGTGTTCCGACGGCGATCGCTGCAATGATGCCGATCCATCCGGTCAGGAAGACGAGCATCCCGAACCGCTGGGCCGCCGCGGATGTGAACCGGCCGCCGATGGGAGCGCCGAGGACGCTGGGGGCCATGTAAAGGGCGAACAGCAGTCCGAGGATGAGCGGGCTGTGGGTGTGGAACTGATCTGCGACCAGTGCGGGCATGAAGGCCTGGTAGAAAGCCCCGGTCGCCCAGGTCGCGAGGAACACCGCGGCGGCGACAGGGAGCAGATGCCTGACCCGGACCGGTACGCGGACCCGGGGTAGCAGTGATTGCCAGGCGCCCGGCGTCGGCTTCGCGGTTTCCGGGCTGATGAGGATGAGTGCGGCAGACAGTACGAGGAAACCGGCGCAGACCAGGTAGATGAGGTGGCGTGGCCAGGGGCCGAACTGGACCAGGGCGCCGGAGGCGATGGCGCCGAGGGTGAGGCCGAGCATGGGGCCCTGGCTGGAGGCGACGGAGGCCAGCCATTCCGGTCTGGTGGGTGCGGCGTCGACGATGTAGGAGGTGAGGCTGCTACTGGCCACCCCCGTACCGACACCCATCAGTAGCCGACCGGACAGCAGGGTCCCGATGTCGTGCACGTTCAGCAGCAGCAGACAGCCCAGCAGGAGCAGGCCGAGACTGGCGATCGCGGTCGGCCGTCGGCCCAGATGACTGGACAGTCGTCCCAGCACCAACAGTCCGGCGATGGTGCCGACGGAATTGCTGACGACGGCCAGTGAGATGCCGGCGTTGGTAAACCCGTCCTCGGCCCGGTAGGTGTTGAACAAGGGGATCGGTGCGGCCGACGCGGCAAACGAGGCCACCAGGGAGACCACCGCGGATGAGAACGCCAGCCGGAGGGTTCTGCCCCGGCGGGTCAGGCTGATCACTGGTGCCACGTCCTGCATCGAGCAGTGCCTTTCCATGAGTCGGTGAGTCAGGTCCCGATGTCGGTCGTGGACGCTCCGGCCTGCGACTGCGGCCGGGTGCGCGAGAGAGGATCACGGGGTCGTGGACTGTTCGCATGCGGACAGCGCCGGAGTGGCCGACGGCGTTGGCGGCCACACCGGCGCCGATTCCGCTGGTCGTGCTCGTGACCTGTGCCGACTTGAGCGGGTACTGGAGCGAGGCCGCGTCTTCGGCCTCTTGCCGTCTCGTGACGGGTTGCCCAGCGCCCGGCAGTATCGACAGCGCGTTCGGCTCAGGTGCCCGGAGCGATCGCACAGGCCGACACGCAGACCCAGCCTGCCTCACGCTTCTGGTACGTGTCCGTGTACAGGGCTTCCTGGGCCGCTCCGTCGGCGAGCATGGTGTAAGTGGCGCGGCCGTGGATCAGGGCAACGTCACTGAGGATGCGGATCTTGACATCGTGCACAGCAAGATCCTTGAAGGGCCGCGGGTTGGCGATGTATTCGAGGAACTCGGCACGGTTGCGCGTGACACCCGGAGTCTGCACGACGAAGTCCTCGGCGAGCATCTCGCTGAAGCGCTGGACGTCGTTGAACTGGTCCGAGTGGACGTAGTCGCTGTTGAGCTGATCGAGGATCGCCAGATCTTCGACGGTCTGCTTGGTGTTGGTGTCGTTCACTTTCTTGTTCCTTCTGTGCGTGTTGCGGCGTTCGCTGCAGGTGGGCTGTCGTCTCGGTGCCGTGTGCACGGCACCGGCGCGCACGGTTGCGGACTGTCGATCAGGTGCTGGTCGACGCGGCGAACGAGGCCATCAGGGAGACCACCGCACATGGGAATGCCTCGCGTTCGCCATGGAATGCGGCCGTCGCGATCCGGATGAAGAGGTGGACGGCTTTCGCGCGCCGCCGCCTCTTGGGAGCCCGGGCCTCGTGTGTAGGTCGGGAAGCTCCTGCTCCGAGCGAAGGCCACTGGTTGGGACGAACTCTCATCAAGCTTCTCAAGGACAAAACGGGACTGTCAAGTCCTCTTCCCCTTGAGATTCCCGATCGCTTTCCCAGAAATGGGCAGCTCAGAGGCGTCAAGCCTGGAAGTAGCGTCTAGGAGCATGGACTGTGTAGCTCTTCGTAGAAGAGGCGACCGTCGACGGGCAGCGACCTACGGACGGCCCGGGCGCCTGTGCGGTGCCGGCACTACGACTGAAGGGATGCTCGTGTAGGGCTCGGCTGCCACGCTTCGTGGTCGCCGCCGCAGGGTCAGAATTGCGAGTGCAGCGGTTTGCCTGTCAGCGCGAGAGCTGCCTCACCGAGCGCCGCACCCTGTGTCGGATAAGCGTGGACGAGGCCGGCAACGTCCTGAGGACGCGCTTCCCAGTTGTAGATGAGCTGCGCTTCCCCGATCTGCTCACTGATCCGGTCGCCGATCATGTGCACACCGACGACTGCCCCGTCCTTCCTCCGGACGACCTTGACGTGCCCTTCCGTTCTCAACGTGCGGCTACGAGCGTTGGCCGCGAGGTCGTAGACGACGAAGTCGACGTTCTCGGCCCCGTACGCCTGCTTGGCCTTGGCTTCCGTCAGGCCGACCGACGCGATCTCAGGGCGGGAGAACGTGACACGCGGGACGCCGTCGTAGTCGATCGGCACAGCAGCCTTCTTGGCCACTCGCTCGGCGACGAGGACGCCCTCGGCGAAGCCGACGTGTGCAAGCTGCGGAGTGGGGACCAGGTCTCCGATAGCGGAGATGGTGGGGACGCTGGTACGCATGTACTCGTCGACCATCACGTGCCCCTTGTCCATTACGACGCCGGCCTCCTCGAAGCCCAGGCCCTGGGAAACAGGGCCTCGTCCGACGGCCACGAGCAGGAGGTCGGCTTCCAGCGCCTTGCCGTCCGCCAGACGGACGCGGATGCCGTCCTGTGTGTACTCGCTGCCGACGAAGGGGACGCCGAGGTGGAGGGCGATACCCCGCTTGAGGAACTCCGTCTCCAACCGGCTGGAGACGGTCTCGTCCTCCGTCGGGACAAGGTGTGGCAGGGCCTCGACAACGGCGACCTGGGCTCCGAACGACGACCACGCGGAGGCGAACTCGACGCCGATCACTCCCCCGCCGAGCACGATCACGGACTTGGGGACGTAGTCGAGGGTGAGAGCGTGGTCCGACGAGATCACTCGCCGTCCGTCGATCTCCAGTCCGGGCAGGGTTCTTGGGACGGACCCGGTAGCGAGTACGACGTGGCGACCCGTGAGCCGGCGGCCTCCGACATCGACGGAGGTCGCTGATGACAGTCGGCCCTCCCCTTCGACATAGGTGATGCCGCGTGCGTCGACGAGGCCGGTGAGCCCATTGCAGAGGCTTGTGACGACGCTGTTCTTGTATGCGCGCAGGGCGTCCATGTCGATGCCTTGAAAAGACGAGCGCACCCCCATGTCGCGAGCCTGGCGGGCCTGATCGGCCAGTTCTGCCGCGTGCAGCATGGCTCTGGTCGGGATGCAGCCGTTGTGGAGGCACGTGCCCCCGAGCTTGTGGCGTTCGACCAGGGCGACGCTGAGCCCGAGTTGGGCTCCGCGCAATGCGGCGGCGTACCCGGCGCTGCCGGCCCCGAAAACGACCATGTCGTAGTGCTCTTCGTTGACGCTCATGTCATTGCTCCTTTGCGGTTTGCCGGGCGGTTGCCCGGCGGGCGCCGCCCCGGTTGTCGCGGCACCGCTTCAATGGGGGGGGAGGACCGGACGGCACGTGTGCCGTCCGTACTGGTCACGAGATGTGGCGCGCGTGGGCGGCAAGCCCGCACGTCCAGGCCGAACAGCTCTCCCGCTGCCTCGTGCACCGCTTATCAGCCCACGGTGTACGTCTTCACGTGGGCTAGTGCCATTTCCATGGCGATGCGCATCGGTTCGACGTCGCGTGTCATCTGGGCGAGCAAGTAGCTTCCCTGCAATGCGGCCATCACGGACACAGCGAGCTTTGCAGGATCGGCCTCCTCCTTGAGCGAGCCGTTCTCCTGCATCCGGCACAGGCCTGCCGTGATCAACTCTTGCCATTCGCCGAACTTCTCAGCGAGCAGGTTTCGGGCCGCGGGATCGTGAGGCGCGCGGGATCCGACGAGTGCACCCAGAGCGCACCCGTAGGCTCCGTCCTGGAGAGAGTTGAGGCGGATGATCGATTCGTTCCAGCGTTCCAGGGCCTGGAAGGAGCTCATCCGTTCCAAGTGCTGTCGGTCGCGATCGAGGATCTGCTGGGCCCGCAACTCGATCACACTGTGCACCAGCTCGTCCTTGTCCGGAAAATGGCGGTAGAACTGGGACTTGCTGGTCCCGCTCACCGCTCGCACGTCATCCAGGGTCACCGAGTTGACACCCTTGACGTAAAAGAGGTCTGCAGCGGCCTGGATCATGCGAACCCGTGCTATGGCTCCGCTGGTGATCGCCATTCTCTGCCCCTTCTGAGAGATCTGGAATCGATGGCGACGCGTGAGGGCGCAGTCCGGGGCATACCGTTGGCGCCGGCCAGCAATGCCACCGGCACCCGGCCCCATCTCCTGCCTTGCCGGCGGCCTCTCCCGGCCCACCGCGCGCCGCGGTCACCGCCTGCTCGCCCGGAGCCGGCGACGACGCCTTCGGCAGCCACGTCTGCGCCGCCGCACCTCGTTCCGCCGCGGGCGGGCGCCTCAGTTGTGGGCATCGTCAACGGCCTGCGACCCGAGATCGAGGATCTCGCGGAACCGGGGGTGCTTCTCGATGAAGCGATCCACGACGGGGCACCGGTTGGTGACTGCCGCGTCTTCCTTCACCAGGTCGGACAGCGCCTCGTGCATCAACGCGGTCCCCAGGCCGCGGCCGCGGTAACCCTCCTGGACGTACGTGTGCGTCAGGCTGTACTGAGTGCCCTTGCGCTCGTAGGCGAGCAGCCCTGCATAGTTGCCGTTCTCTTGAACCTCGTAGAACCTGTTGTCTTCGTCCTTGAGGACTCGGATCGAGCCGCTCGTGTCAGTCCACAGCACCTTGGCCATCGCTGTTCCTGTATCTGTGCCGGCTCCGTCTGGATGACGGGGCAATCCTGTCGATCACCTAGTGGACTAGATCGTCCCCTTGGGGGGTTGATGAGCCTTCAGCGGACGCGGATGACGGTCTTTCCCCTGACCCGCTCGGTCGGATTGAAGGCCGCGACAGCCTCATCGAGGGTCGCGACGTTGCCGATGACCGTACGCAGCCGTCCGTCCCGCACCCGCTGGACCACCTCACGCAGCTGGACGCGATCAGACTCGACAACGAAGTCGATGGCCAGGCCGTCCGCAGGTCGCGCCTCCGGCGGGCCGGCGATGGTCACCAGCGTTCCTCCGGCTCGAATCAGGCTCGCGGATCGCTTCCCTATGTCGCCACCGATGACGTCGAAGACCAGATCAACTGCGCCGACGTCTTCCAGCGTGTCGTTGTCCAGGTCGACGAACTCCGTCGCGCCGAAGTCGAGCGCCGTCTGACGATCGGCGGCACGTCCGGTGCCGATGACGTGAGCACCCGCCTCGCGCGCCAGTTGCGTCACCATCGATCCGACTCCGCCGGCCGCACCGTGCACGAGGACGCTCTGCCCCGGCTGAAGACGCCCATGCTCGAACAGGCCCTGCCACGCCGTCAGGCCCGAGATCGGCAGACTCGCGCCCACCGTGAAGTCGACATCGCCGGGCAGCGGTGCGAGGTTACGTGCTTCGACGGCCGCATACTCCGCCAGCGTGCCGTCGCGGGTCCAGTCCGTGAGGCCGAAGACCCGCTGCCCCACGGACAGCCCCGTCGTGCCATAGCCGAGGGCACTGACCACTCCGGCGAGCTCATGACCGGGGATCGATGGCGTGCGGTCACGGCCCAGGCGGTCCGTCCAGTTCGAAGGCCACGTCAGCTCCCCTGGGGTGAATCCGGACGCATGAACCTCAACAAGCACATCGTTCCCCGCCGCCTCGGGCGTGGGGCGCTCCGCGAGCCTCATTCCGGCCGTTCCCGCGGCCTGATCGGTCACCACAATCGCCTTCATCGGGTACTCCCTGCATCCCGCATCGTCCGCATGCCACGCACGCCGAGCTACACAATCAAAGTGAACTAAAAGGTCCACAATTTTGGTTCGATCTGGACTCTAACAGCATACTCAAGTCGATGACTGGTCGAGATAGTCCCGTTCAGGGACGCCGGGCAGCCCACTCTCCCGACGCCGACGAGCGGGCGGCTGGCCACCGGGTGGGGACTGCGCCGCACCCCACGCGTGTCCGGGGTCAGGGCCTGATGAGCACCTTCAGGCTCCTGCGGTCCGCCATGTCCTGGTAGCCGGTCGGGACGCCGTCCAGGTCGGTGGTGGCGTCGAAGACCTTCCCGGGCTCAATGGCGCCGCTCAGGACGTCGGGCAGAAGTCCTTCGATGTAGGCGCGGGCCGGTGAGGGGCCGCCGGCCAGGCGGATGTTGTGACGGAAGAGGCTGCCGATGCCAATGGGTGCTTCCTCGTACTGAGGGGCGCCAACCCGGCTGATGACTCCGCCCGGCCGGATGATGGCGAGGGCTTGATCGTAGGCGGGCCTGGTGCCGACGGCTTCCAGGACCGCGTGCGGACCGTACCCGCCAGTGAGCTCGCGGACGGTTTCGGTGCCTTCCTCGCCGCGGGCGGAGACGACATCGGTCGCGCCGAACTCGCGGCCGAGGTCGGTGCGCGCCTGATGGCGGCCCATGAGGACGATCTGTTCGGCACCCAGCCGTTTGCAGGACAGGACCGCCATCAGGCCGACGGCCCCGTCGCCGATCACCGTGACGCGGGTGCGCTCGTTGACCCCGCCTGACACGGCAGCGTGGTAGCCGGTGCAGAGCACGTCGGAGAGCGTCAGCAGGGAGGGGACGAGCGCCGAGTCCGCGGGGACGGGAAGCTTGACGAGAGTGCCGTCGGCCAGAGGCACGCGGATGGCTTCGGCCTGAGCGCCCTCTTCCGCCTCGCCGTCCCAGAAGTTCGCCTGCGGGTGGACACAGGAGCTGTGCAGGCCCTCACGGCAGAACTCGCACGTGTTGTCCGAGATGCTCCAGGGGGAAACGACCAGGTCGCCGGGCGCGATGGTGGTCACCTCCGGGCCGGTGTCTTCAACGACGCCGATGAACTCGTGGCCCATCCGTGCGGGACCGTCCTCGGGCTTCAGCGAGGCGTACGGCCACAGGTCCGTGCCACAGACACAGGATGCGGTGATCCGCACCAGGGCGTCGGTCGGGTTCTTGATGACGGAATCGGGCACGTTCTCGACGCGGACGTCGCCGGCGCCGTACATGAGTGCTGCGCGCATCAGTGATGCTCCTTTTCCAGGTGGTGGCTGCGGGAGTGGTGGTGCGTTTCGGCTGACCGCCGACCGGAGAATGCCGCTGGTGGGCTTGTGCCGGCCTTCCATGTCGAGCCGACTTCGCCCCTGCTCCGCCAGCGTTGATTACGGAACAGAACTGGTTACCGTTTGGAGCGGAGCATCAGCTGCCAGTTGGACTGCGGAGCCTGTCGACGATCGCTACAGGAGTCGTTGCTCCGCTCAGAACGCCACCGATAATCGTCGGCCCGCCGTCCTCTTCCGTTATAACGCAAACGAGAGGACCATGTAGTCCATGTAGTGGGCGCCCGCGAATGTCGCCAACGTCGGAGTCCTCACCCTGCTCACGGGGACCCGTGCGTGCCGGCGCGGACTGCTGCCCGGAAGTCATCCGTGAGGGAAGTTGGACCCCCATTCGAGCGTTGCCACGGTTCGTACCCGGTGAGAGGCAGAGGTGGTCCATGATGACAGGCAAGTCGCGCGCGCCTGCGAAGGCCGCACCTCATGCGCTGGAGCCCCCAGTGGGCAGGGAGCAGCCGACCGATACGCCCGAGCGCGGGTCGGCACGGCCCTCGGACTCTCCCGGCAACCCGGTGATCGCGCGTAGTAATATCGGGCACATGTCCGTAGAAGATGCTCCAAGGCAGGAGCGGCGCCTGACCTCGCGTGGGGCTGTCACCCGTGACCGCATTATTCAGGCCGCTGCCGACCTTTTCTACGTGAGGGGCGTCAACGCGGTCTCACTCGACGACGTACGAGCGACGAGTGGGACGAGCAAATCTCAGCTGTATCGCCACTTCGCGGACAAGGACCAGCTTGTCCACAGCGTCATCGAACTGCGGGCCGGTCAAGTCCTGAACCGTGATCGCCAAATGCTGGAGCGGATGAATTCCATTCGCGCGCTGGAGCGATGGAGCGACAAGGTCATCCATCTCAACTCTTTGCAGAACGGTGCCTACGGGTGCGCGTTGGGCTCGCTCGTCAGCGCGCGGGCGGCGCAGGACCCGACGTCGAGGAGCAAGCTCGCCGAGACGTTCGCCGACTGGCAGCAGCTCATCTCGGCAGGCTTGAAGCGCATGCAGGAGAACGGCTCGCTCCGTCAAGAAGCGGACCCGGAGCAGCTCGCCACCGCCGTCATGGCCGCCTTGCAGGGTGGCTATTTGCTGGCTCAGACCGCACAGGACGTCGAGCCGATGCGCGTCTCCATGCAGATGGCGTTGAGCTACGTACGCTCCTACGTCGTGGACTGATCCGGATCCTCGACTCGATGCTTCGCCAGGCAGGCGGGCAGTTGGCGGCCGGCCGACTGGTCAGCTCGATGGAGGCGAGACCCAGGTGCCCGAATGTTCCGCGTCGACCAGGCTGACGTATTCGGGATTCTTGCGTATGAACCTGTCGACGACTGGGCAATAATTTGAAATGGTGTTTCCGTGGATACGCAAGAAGTCCAGGGTGTTCTTGATGAGGACGTTGGAGAGACCTTGCCCGCGGAATGCGTGATAGATGACGGTGTGCATCAATACGCGTCGATTGCCGATCGATCGATAGCCCATGTGACCGGCCGTCTCACCCGCCACGGAGATCTCGTAGCGATACTCCTTCTCGTTGTCACTCACCACCACAGACGATTCCGCGTCTGAAAAAAGAACGTCAGACATCTCAGCCCTCCGGTCCATCGTGAAAGCCCCACAGTGGGAAAGTTGCCAGAAGTCGATCGGCGGGTGCCGTGAAGAGGTCCAGCCTCTGGACGAGTTGCTGCAAGGGCGGCCCACCCGAGCTCCGGCGCAGCGCGTTTCAGCCTAAGTGAAGTGGACGAAACAGTCCAGCCTGAGCACGAGTCGGCATCCCGTCGGCGCACGCCGTGACCCGCGAAGGACGGCTGCACCCGAGGAGGGGTCACCCCTCCGGATCCCGCACGGAACGACACCGGATGCCCCATCGATTGCACGCAGAGGCCGCTCCCGACTCGCCGGCCATCGCGGGTACGCAGACCGCGGTCATGCCGCTCTCGACGACGCCCCCAGAGACCGTTCACGAATTCCGCCGCGGCGGCGGCAATCTCCTCACGGGTAAACCAGCTGTCGGCTGGGCCACCTCTCAGCTTCGCGCCCGGCTCCCGGCGGACGCGACCTGCTCTGCGGCGGCAGATAGGATTGTTACGTCTATCGGGGTGATATCACTCGATAATGGTCAGGGAGCGGCAGATGGACGCCTCGGACGAACTCCTCCAGAGGGCCACGCCGTCGGCTCTTTTGGCCCTGGACGGTGTCATCCGCCGTCTCAATGCCGCAATGGCCTCAGCGCTTGGCAGGCCGGAGGAACAGTGCGTAGGTCGCGGCTTCAGTGACCTGCTGTCCGAAGATCAGCGGATCTCGGCCAGGAGCCTGCTGGCGCACGGGGCGACGACGAAGCGGCTCGCGATGCGGGTGCTGGAATTCCCCGGGACGGGCGAAGCGTCTGTGGTCTGCCTGGTCGAAGCGCGGCCGGTAACGGACCCCGCAGATGGCAAGCGGCTCGTGTGGGCGCACTCGTTGGACGCGCGACATGACCTGGGCGCCCTGCTGATCCCGTTTGACCTCGCAGCCAAGGCCGCCGGCCTTGGCCTTTACATGTGTTCACCCAATGAGCACCAGATCGAGTGGCTGGGTGGCGAGCCCGGCCTGGCAACGCTCTTCCCGCAGGCGTCGATGTCCCTGCCCATGGTGATCCGGCGAGTGCACCCTGAGGACCGAAAGGACGTGCAGCGGCTTGTGCGCTCGTCCGAAGCCCAGTCCCCGTGGATCAGGTCGCGGTTCCACACCGAACACGACGGCTGGCGCATGCTGGCCAGCCAAGCCCGCCGGATCACTCTGGGATACGGCGGCCCCGAACGGGTCTTCGGGGTGATCCGCGACGAGTCCACGATGGAGGCGCACCGAAAGGACATGCTGGCTGCGGTGAGCGCTGAGCGGCAGCGCGCCGATGAGATCGCCGCGTTCTCCTCCGCCCTGTTCACTGCCGCCACCGAGCAGGAGTTGCAGCAGGTGGTCCTGACTCGGCTCGCCGCGGCTTACGGCGGCTTCGGCGCACTCTTCGCGCTCGTCGGCGACGGGCGCCTGCAGGTCTCCTCGGACGCCGGGATCCCCACATGGCAGACCGATGCCCTGCTCGGTCTGTCGCTGGATGAGGACAGGCCGTTGCCCTGTGCGATCCGTACCGGTCAGCCGCAATTCATCGCCAGCCAGGAGGAGCTCGCGCGGTGTTGGCTGAGTGATTCACGTGCGGCTCAGGCACCGCCTGGCCCCGATGTCGCCATGTCGATCACCCCCCTCAGCCCACCGGGCGACCGACCCCTCGGGGCCTGGGCAGTGACGTACGACAGCAAGCGCCCTCCTTCCCTGGAGAAACTCGCCTTCATGACCACTCTGGCCGACCTGGCGGGCCAGGCCCTGAGGCGCATCAGGTTGCAGCAGGCCCACGTCGAGCTGTCCACGGCGGTCCAGCAGAGCATGCTCCCCACGCTGCCCGAGCACCTCCCGGGCTTGGAGGTCGCCGTCCGCTATCAGCCCAGCCGGGACGGGCTCGATATCGGCGGAGACTGGTACGACGCGTTCTTCCTGCCCGACGGTGCGGTCGCACTCGAGATCGGCGACGCCCAGGGGCACGACGTCGATGCCGCGGTTTTCATGGGCCAGGTGCGCTCGTCGATGCGTGCGATCGCCGCCCACGAGCCCGAGCCGGGAACGGTGCTGACACGCACCAACGAGTTGCTCACCGCGATGGACGCACCACGCTTCGCCAGCTGCACCATGCTGCACGTAGATCCGCGTGACGGTCAGGTCATCGGCACCAGCGCAGGCCATGTTCCGCTGCTCCACGCACGCGACGACGGGAGCCACTGCATCCGCACTCTTCCCGGAGGACCCGTCCTGGGAGTCCTGCCCGATGTCGACTACCCCGAGGAGACCTTCACTTTGGAAGAAGGCACCGCACTGGTCATGGTCACCGACGGCCTGGTCGAAGGGCCGGGCCTGACGCTGGAAGCCGGACTGGAGCGAGCGGGAACGTTGGCCGGACGCGCCCTGCACGACCGGCTCGATGTCGAGGCGACGGCAGATCTCATCCTCGACGCCGTGGTCGCCGTAGACCACCTCGACGACGTGGCCGTGCTGGTCATCCGGCGCACCTAGGAGGTGCTCAGCTCGGAGACAAGTTGGAAAAGGCTTTTCGGCTGTGAAAGCTAATTCTGCAGGAAGGATTGCAGCATGGCTGTCACTTCCTGTGGCTTCTCCTCCGTCACGAAGTGTCCCGAATTTGTCAGGACTCGTCCGTCGACGTTCTCGGCGTAATCACGCCATTGGTCGACGATCATCCCACCGAAGGAATCCTGCGCGCCAACGGCGAGGATGGGCATCTCCAGTTTGCCCCGGCCCAGGAACTCCTTGTTCTGCTGAACGTTCGCGCGGAGCTGCCGGTATACACTCATCCACGCCGTCGTGCGGCCGGGCTCCTTCAGGAAGTGGGCGTAATAGTCATAGTCCGACGGCGTGAACGGTGACTTGTTGCCCACCAGGTACGCAGTGATCATTTCTTCGATGAAGACACGCTCGTGACCGGCGATGAGATGTTCGGCGAGACGCATCTGGAACATGCCCCAGTGCCACGGCGAGGGCTTGTTCGGGTCAACGTTCAGAACGGGGAAGCCGTAGGCGCTGTCATCCGCGATGGGGGCTTCCATCACGGCCATGCGGCGCACCTCCGACGGCCACTGCGCCGCGTAGGCGTAGGCGACCCACACGCCGACATCGTGGCTGACCACCTGGATGCCGTTGTTCAGTCCCAGCTGCTCCAGCAGCTGATGCACGTCCTCAGCCAATTGTGCGGCCTGGTAACCACTCTTCGTGACCTGTGAGTTGCCGGTGCCACGCAGGTCGACGGCGATCACGGTGTGAGTCATGGAGAGCGGGCCCATCTGCTGCCGCCACTCGGACCACGTCTGGGGGAACCCGTGGATCATCACCACGGGCGAGCCTTTTCCGCCCCGCATGTAGTGCATACGGAAGCCATTCACTTCCGCGTACTCGGACCGAAACCCAGCGGGTGGTTGAGATTGCGGGTAAGTCGATGGCGACGGCTCCACCATCGAACTATGCCGGCGGCTTTCGCCCCATCCTCCGGAGCCCGAGGTGACGGAGATTTCCAGGAGGGTCTTCAATGCCGTGATGAGCCTGTTGGCCTTTCCTGTTCCGATGCTCATTGATGCACCTACTTGGAGTCGCTACCTCGTTATTCCACACTAGACGTGTGGGTACGGTGCAGCCACCCATCGGTTCGGCACCGTACGTTGCCGAAGGCCTGATGCCACAGGTCGTCCAATACCCCCGGGAGTCACCGCCCGGCGGGTGCGGTGGTACGACGCGTTCTTATTGCCCGATGGTGCGGTGGCACTGGAGATCCGCCACTCACGCAGGAGGGGCGTCGACCCCGCGGCCCGTACGGCGACGTCGAAGGGCCGGCGCGTGTCGGCGTAGGCGATGACAAGGCGAACTCACCTAAGGCGAAGACTTCCTGCGGCCACCAGGGGCTGAGTCACGGATGGAACCGCCACCGGCCTTCGGAGACGACATCCACCTTGCCGTCCCTGACGCGAACGGCTGTCTCGTCGTCGATGAAGTAGATCGGAAAGTCCGCCCGCGCAACGATGCGATCAGCCCAGGCGTCATCCCGCTCGGGAAAATCCGGCGAGTACAGGTGGGGCTTGAGATACCAGTCGAAGAGGCCGAACGGCGGCTCCACGGTCGTCGCACCGAGCACGTGGAGGTCCGCAGTGTCCCCGATGACGTCGGCCGAATGCCCGGTGAGATGACGACTGAAGATCATTGATCCGGCGCTGACCCCCACGTAGACCCGGCTCTCCAGCGCCTCCAGGAAGCCGTCGGCCAGGCCGTTGCCCGTGATGCTGCGCGCAAGGTGGTAGTGACTGCCGCCCTCGACATAGATGACGTCGGCGTGGAGCAGCCGGTCGAGCACCATCTGCCGGGGCAGGCCGTTCAGCTCCAGGACGTCGAACTCCCGCCAGCCGAGGCCGTGCAGCCGGTTCATGTCCTCGACAACCCACCCGTGGTCCCCGGGCTCGGCGACCGACGCCGTGGGAACGAACACGACGTTCGCCGATCCGAACGGCTTTCCCAGCATGTCCCGCAGCGCATCCCGCAGCGTCTCGTTGCGCAGGCCACTCGCCGTCAAGAGAAAGTTCATCCGGCGAGCCAAGCACGACCGGCGGGCGCGCGCAACGAACATCGGATCCACCCCTTCGTGGCCGACGGGGCCGGACGGCCCGACCATCGCCTCAGGACTCGTCGGCGAGGAAGTGTTCGGCGAGGGGGGTGCCGGCGAACTTCTTGTTCATCTCGCGGGAGAAGAGCAGCAGCGTGTTGCGCGGCCGATGGAGCACCGCGAGTTCCTGGGCCTGTCCGTCGGCGTTGCAGGTGACCGTGACGACGACCTTCATGGGCTCGCCGAGGACCGAGGCGTCGTAGATCTCGAGGAAGCCGTTGTCACCGAAGTCTCCGGTGAAGCCGAAGTCCTGGAACTCATACAGTTCGCGGGCCTTGACCACGATGGCGCGAACCGCTTCCGCGCCACGCGCGGTGCCGTTCATGGCGGCGCCTTCCAGTGTGACGTCCTCGGCCAGGTTGTCCAGCCACCACGGGTAGTAGCTGAGTCCCTGGCGGTCGGTGTCACTGCTTTCCGCGTTCGTCATGTCCTGTCTCCTTCGAAGCTGCGGCCGGGGCGCTTGCGTGTCGATCGGTTGCCGGTGGTTCCGGTGAACGAATAGGAGCATATGCTCCTATCTTGCCGACGACAAGCCTTCGATCCGGCTCGCGCGGGGGTGAGGCCACCGTCAGGGCCTCGGCACTAAGAGTATATGCTCCTATTGGTGAGGCCCGGTGAAACCGCTGGTCACATGTCGCTCGACGTTCCAGCAGAGGGCGCAAGCGCACGCTGCCGCCGAGGCGACATGTGCGCCGGGCCCTCGAGCGCGACCGACAGGTCTGCACGACATGGGCCTCTCTCAGCATGTACTCCCCGTGCAGGGAGGTGCTCACCTGAACACCGGGGCGAAGGAGGCCACGTCGATGGACGTGACGCATACACCCAGGCCACCTGGGATGCTCGAGAACGAGTGGGAGACCCTCCGGCCCGCCGTCTTCGGAGCGGCGTACCGCTTGCTCGGCAGCGTGGCCGATGCCGAGGACGTGGCCCAGGACGTATGGCTGCGGGCAGCCACAGCCGACCTACGCGACGTCCGTGACCTGCGGGCCTGGCTGGTCACGGTGGCGGCGCGACGGTCGTATGACATCCTCAAGTCCGCCCGCGCCCGAAGGGAAACCTATGTCGGGCCGTGGTTGCCGGCGCCCCTGCTGACGGGGCCGGACGCCTCTGAGCCGGTGTTGGTCGACGAATCCGTCGGATCCGCCATGCTCGTGGTGATGGAGGAACTGAAGCCGCCCGAGCGTGTGGCCTTCGTCCTCCACGACGTGTTCGGTTTCGAGTTCAGCCTGATCGCCGACGTGCTCGGCATCTCGGTGGCGGCCGCCCGACAACTCGCCTCACGAGCACGGCGGAAGGTGGCAGGGGCCAGGCAGCGCACCGTGGACGCCTCCCGGGCGGAGCGCGAGCGCCTCATCGCCGCCTTCCGCAGTGCCTACGAAGAGGGGGACATGGCCGGCCTGGTGCGTCTGCTGCACCCCGATGCCGTATATGTCACCGACGGTGGCGGCAGGGTCGTCGCGGCGCGCAAGGTGATCCGGGGCGGCGCGCGCATCGCCATGGTGATGATGCGGGCGGGGCGCCTGTTGCGCGCGGACAGTATTGAGGTCATCGAGGTCGGAGGCGAGCCGGCGCTCCTCCTCCGCAGGGACGGGCGAGCCGTCTCCGTGGACACGGTGGAAATCGAGGACGGCCTGATCACCGCCTACCGCAGGGTCCTCAACCCGGACAAGCTTGCGCACGTGCGCTCCAAGGTCACACGGTGCTCTGCTTGACCAGCATTCTCGGCGAGGCCGGCCGGTCCGGACGCGCCGTGGCACCGGACAGGAGGCGTGCCAACCAGCGGCAACGCCTCCTGACGCGGGGTGGCCTCAGACTTCCGAGTGCAGGCCGTCGTTGGGTATGTGGACGCGCTGGACCGGCGTGTGGGTGCTGCGGTCAAGCAGCGGTGCGGTGGGGGTGCGGTCGATCTGCAGGTTGAGGAATTCGGGGCGGCCGTAGTGGCCCCGGGCGTCCATCAGGCGCTTGCGCCGGTCGATCATCGTGAGGTCCAGATCGGCGATCACCTCTCCCTCACCCGAGGTGAGCGGCTCGCCGATGATGCCGCCTTCGGGGTCGACGATGGCGGTGAAGAACCCTTGGGAGAACACCCCGGCCGGGGCACCGGTGTCCGCCGCGAGCTGCGCCCGTTGGTCGGCGTCGAGCCAGGCGGTGGCGTTGACGACGAAAGCGGCCGCCTCCAGCGCGTGCTGACGGATGGCCACCTCCATCTGCGGCGCGAACTGCGGACCCCCGAACGCGCCGGGGAACATGGCGGCGTGGATCTGCTCACCGTCGGCGATCAGGGCGTAGCGGGCGAGGGGCTGGTAGTGCTCCCAGCAGGCGAGCTGGCCGACGCGACCGACGGCGCTGTCCACGGCACGCAGCCCGGAGCCGTCGCCCTGCCCCCAGACCATGCGCTCGTGGTACGTCGGCGTGATCTTGCGGCGGCGCTGGAGCAGCGTGCCGTCGGCGTCGAACAGCAGCTGCGTGTTGTACAGGGAGCCGCCATCACGTTCGTTGACGCCGATCGAGACGACCACGCCGGCTTCGCGGGCCGCCGCGCCGATCGCATCCGTGTCGGCGGACGGCACGGTCACCGCCTCCTCCATCAGCCGCAGGTGCTCCTTGGCCATGGTGTAGGGCGGCTGCACGAAGGAGAAGTAGGGGTAGTACGGGACAACGGTCTCCGGGAAAACCGCGAACCGGACACCCTTCCGTCCCAGCTCTCGGATCTTCTCCACCACCTTCGCGACCGTGCCCGCACGGCTGTAGAGCACGGGGCTGATCTGGACGGCAGCTGCCTTCACAAGGGTCATGACGTGGTTCCTTCTCACGATGCGGGGTCGGCGATCTCTCGGCGGTTGCGATGACCGGAGGCGGCGCTCGGCAGGCACTGGAAGCGGCCGCTTCAAGGGGCCTGGAGTCGGGGAAGCGCTGAGCTGCGCGCTGACCACTCTCTTCGGGCGGCCGCGGAGGGCCGCCATCTCACTAATAGGAGCATATGCTCCTATTGAGTGAAGGGCAAGGCCCTCTCACACGCCCTCGCAGGTCTTCGCCCGCCATGCCGGGTTCGAGGTCCACAGCACGGCCGAGGCATAGCTGCACGGCGCTACCGCGAAAGACCTCGCCTGTGGGCGACGGACCGCCCAGCACGACTCAGTCGCAGTTCACTCAGCCCAGGGATCGAAGCCGGTGTCGAGGACGGCATCGAGGAAGGCGCGCATCCGGGCCGCGTTCTCGGCACCGAACTCCTTCTCGAATTCGGCCTGCACCCCCTCCCACCGCGGGAGTGCCGCCTTCATCCGGGCCAGGCCGGCGGGCGTGACGGCGACGATGCGCGCACGGCGGTCGGTTGCCGACGGTTCGACGGTGACGAGTCCTTCGCGAGCGAGGGGCTTGAGGTTGGAGGCCATGGTCGTACGGTCCATGGCGATCACGTCGGCGAGGGCGGTGATCGTCATCTCCTCGTGGACGCTGAGCTGCTGCAGGATGCTGAACTGCGTCGCCCGAAGACCGAGCGGGGCCAGCGCCCTGTCGTACGTCGCGCCGAGGTACCGCGACGCCTTCCGCAGCGCCAGGTTGTTGCACAGGTCCGCCTTCGACGTGGCACTTGTCATT
This sequence comes from Streptomyces sp. PA03-6a, assembly GCF_033792765.1. NCBI lineage: Bacteria > Bacillati > Actinomycetota > Actinomycetes > Kitasatosporales > Streptomycetaceae > Streptomyces > Streptomyces sp. PA03-6a. The sequence goes on from NZ_JARAVK010000005.1 coordinate 57,004, forward strand.
GCGTCCTCCACAGGCTCCCCTGCATTATACGAGTATCTGCTCTTAATTGGGAAGATCCATCATCGGTGCCGCGCGGGACCGGACCCCCTCCGGAATGACCCAGAGCACACCGCATCACCCTTCCAAAAATAGGAGCATATGCTCTTACATGTTCCTCGTATGTACATGCGAGCCGCGTACAGGGACGCAAGGCGGCTCGTACAGGCGCAACGCCACGCCATCGGGCACTGCCGGCACCCCGTCGCCGGGCGCCTTTCCCCGCCGGCGCCGTTTGATCACCACCACAAAAGGAACCGAGTGTGAACCCCTCCCCCATCGAACCGCCCGGCCAGGTTGGTCCAGGCATGCCGTCATCGCGCCCGGACCAGCCGCCGCGCCAGGTCTCCCGGCGCGCTTTCGTCGGCGGCGCGGCAGCCGTCACTGCCGGTCTCGCGCTCACCGGTGTCTCCGCTCTGCCCGCCACGGCCGCTCCGCGGCCGACCCCGAAGGGCTTCGGATCCGTGTCCGGTGTTCCCGGGCTCCCCGAAGGGTTCCGTCGGACGTTCACCAGCCGGCTCATCCAGGCCGGTGGCATACGTCAGCACGCCGTCGTCGGCGGCGACGGGCCACCCCTGCTCCTGATACACGGCTGGCCGCAGAACTGGTACGCCTGGCGCATGGTCATGCCGGTGCTGGCGCGGAACCACACGGTCATCGCCGTGGACCAGCGCGGCATCGGGCTGACCGACAAGCCCCGGGACGGCTACGACACCGCCACCCTCGCGAACGATCTGGCCGCGCTGATGGACACCCTCGGCCACGAACGCTTCGCGGTCGTCGGCCATGACACCGGCATGCCGATCGGCTACGCGCTCGCAGCGGACCACCCTCACCGCGTCGACCGTCTCGCCGTCGCGGAAGCCGTCATTCCCGGTGTGACGCCCTCACCGCCTCTGCTCGGCCCCGCCCAGGCCAACAACATGCTCTGGCACTTCCCCTTCAACCGGCTCGACGACGTCAACGAGCTCCTGGTCGCAGGCCGGGAGGACGTCTACTTCGGCTGGCAGCTCGACACCAAGGCCGCACGGAAGCTGCCCGACTACGCCATCCGGTACTACATCGAGTCCCTCACCTCGCACCGCCACGCCCTGGGCGGCAGCTTCGGCTGGTACCGCGACCTCGACACCACCTTCGTGCAGAACGCCGACCGCGTGAAGCGACGCCTGACCATCCCCGTCCTCGCCATCGGTGGAGCGCAAAGCGTCGGAGAGGGAGTGACGACCACCATGAAGCTCGCGGCAGACGACGTGCAGTCCCTGGTCATCCCGGGCAGCGGCCACTGGGTTGCCGAGGAGGCCCCGCAGGAACTGCTGGCGGCACTCACCGCTTTCCTGGCCCCCTACCGCGCCACCGCCGCGGCGAGGAACCGCCGGTAGGCGCCGCAAGGGCGACCTGGACCGTCTGCCGCGTGTTCGATGTCCCGCGGGGCCGCATGCGCTCCTGGCAGGGTGCGGGTGCCGGGGCTCACATACCCCGGCACCCGCCGCGACTTCACGAGGTACTGCTCAGCGGTGCAGTCCCTGTCACCGTGTGCCGCTGTGCAGGTAGGCGCGATCGATCGTCTGCCGGACGGAGTTGCCGGCCGCGTCCTTCGCGGTGACGCGCAACGTCACATACGCGTCGCCGTGCACCTTGGCCGGCCGCTGCACGGTGGCGGTGAAGCCACTGCCTTTGGGGGCCGTACGTGCCGTGGCCCAGGTCTTCCCGTCGTCGTAGGAGGTCTCGACCGAACGCCGCACGCCGCGCGGTGCCGCCATGCCGTCCTGCATCCGGACGTTCAGTCCCAGGTCGTGCGTGCGCTGCGAGCCGACCGCGTTGCGGGCGTCGACCGGCACGGCGTAATCGACCTGGAGCAGCGGCAGCAGCGTCGTGTCGGCGGCGGCACCGGAGCGGAACGTCCACGAGGTGCGGGTGCCGGCGCCGAAGCGCAGTCGTCCGACACCCGGGTGGTCTCCAGGTCCAGCCGGTACTCGGTATCGCCCGCGGGCACCTCGATGTCGCCCCACGTGCCCTGGCTCGACTCGGCGATCTGCTGTCCGTCGCGGTAGAGCACAGCAGTGGCGGTGTCGTCCACCAGGTCCGCTCCGGCGCCGCGCGCGCCCGCTCCTCTGCCCCAGTCGAGCCAGTTCATGAGCTGCACGACAGAATCAGTGGTGTCCCAGCACATGTCACTGGTATCCGCATGTCGCGGATGCAACATGTCCCAATGACGCCACGGCCACGGGACGTCGTGGTGGCGGCGGCACGATCCGGCCGGTCGACATCTGCAGCGGCGGGCCATCCGCATCGCCGGCCACGTCCGCTTCGACGCCCTCGAGTTGACCAGGCCGTGGGGTCGCCCGGCCGCGCGCCGACCCGGGACGGAGGGCCTCATGGACCGGGCGGAGAAGACCGCGATCTCACCGATGGACACGGCGACACAGACCGTCGGTCGCACCCGGGAAACGGCCGGCACCCGCCCAAGGGATCGCGTCGCCGATCTCGCCGAATCAACGGCCGACGTCGACCGGGCGACAACTGTCGCCCTCACCGCCTTCCAAGGGCCGTAGCCGCGGAAGCTGACTGACTCCGCGTCTTCCAACTGCCCGCCCACAAGTCCGAGTCGAAGTGGCGAGAAGGAGTCCGGTCCCTGGTCGAGGACGGCCTCGGCAATCGGGCAGGGGATGCGAGGGCGCGCGGGGCTGCCGGGACGGGGCAGGCCGGCGGCCAGGCACCAGTCCCTTGGCCGGCACACCGGCCCCAGGGATGTTCCGCCTCCTGCCAAGACGCGCTTGGCCGATGGCACGCGAGCGCCCCTTCGTCAGCAAGTCCCTGCGCACCCGTCACATTGGCGGTGGCTGTCTCGTCCACCTGAGGAAGTGGCAGCGGAGCGGGCCTGCGGATCGCGCCGCCCGGCCAACTCCTGACCGTATTCGCTCAGGGGCAACGAAGTTGCCTGGCTGCGCACCGAGCCACCCGTAACGATCACAGGAAGGGCGGAATCATCGTGACCACAACTACCGGGCACGACAGGGGATCTGCCGGACTGCCTGCGGTAATCACTGCTGCGGCACAGGAGATAGCCCCATGACGACAGTGCTGGTATGCGCGATATACGCGATAATCGCGGTGTTGTACATCTATGCTCTGATCGACTGCATCAGGACCCCCGCAGCCCGCATTCGCATGCTGCCCAAGGCAGGCTGGCTCGTCATCATGGTCCTGACCCCGCTCCTGGGCGCCATAGCCTGGCGGAACCTGGGCAAGCGGTCCCTTCCTGTCGAGGTCCGGCCGTCCACGGACTGAGCTCGGCCACTCGCCGCGCCCTTGTCGGGTCGCAGCGCCGATCACACCCTTCGCCCATGACTGCGACCAGCACGGTCGCTTCGCGGCGGACGGCAGGCTGTCGCGCCCCTGCGCGGCTCACGACCCCATCCGCAGTGGGGTGACGAAGGCGCCAGGCAGCGCTCCGAGCCATCCGCCTCGCAATCACGATGAACCGAAAGGCCGCGAATGAAATTCCGCAAGGTAATTGCCCGGGTCGGTTGTGGCGTTGCCGGGCTCCTGTGCGACTTCGCGATCAGTTACGGGTTCGTACCTGCTTCAGTACGGCCCCTGTCCCGAGCGGCTGCGGAGCCGGACGGCTCCTCGCGGTCACGCCCGGGACGGTCGACGATACGTATGCCTTGATTGCGGAGACCCCGGGCACGGGGTTGCCCTGCACGATCCAGATGTGATCACTCCGCGCATCCTCCTGCGGAACACCGGCTGTTGGCGGATTGAAGGCACTCCTCTCGGCCGAAGCGCCTGACGCTCCGCCTTCCCGGCCGGCGGCATGCCCAGTTTCACGATGCGTCACAGGTCCGCTCGGGCGGCTGTGACGCCTTCCATGTCAATCCCAGCCAGACTTCGAGGGACCGATGACCTTTTCCTTGGCCGATCTCGACTCACACGACCCGCACTGGAACAAGCGCGGCGCGTTCCACGTGCCGTCAGGCAAGGGCCCGACGGTGTGGGCAGCGGGTGACGTCTACACGATCAAGGCCACGGGCGCGCAGACCAACGGCGGGATGGGCTTCATCGAGGCCACGGTTCCGGCCGGCGGCGGACCCGTTCCTCACGCGCACCCCGAGCAGGAGGAGACGTTCTACATCCTCGACGGGGAGTTGGAGTTCCTCGACGGGGACCATCTCTTCACCGCGGTCGCGGGCGACTTCATCCACATCCCCCGGGGGGTCCGTCACCGCTTCAAGAACAAGGCCAGCCACGCCGCAAGGATGATTTTCATCTTCACGCCTCCGGGGCTGGAACAGATTTTCGTCGATCACGCCCTCCCCGCCAGGCCCGGTGAGGGGCCCCCGTCGGTCATCGACGACGACCAGCTCGCCCGGTTCGACATCATGGCCGGGCTGGCGAAGTCGATCATCCTTCCAGAAGCCTCCTGAACTCCACACCACCCCCCGGCCCGACCGCGTTGCGGCAAACGAAGGCGCCAGGTGCCCGTCATGCAGGGGGGCATCCGCCGCCAAGGCCCGCGCTCACCTGGTCATGGCCCGACTTCCGGGCAAGTGACCGCCATCGCACACAGGAGAACCAAACATGCTCGAAGGATTCGAACACGGCTATGCCGAGGTGAACGGCACCCGGCTGCACTACATCACCGGGGGCGAGGGCGAGCCGCTCGTCCTCATGGACGGATGGCCGCGCACCGTGCACGCTCTGCGCGAACTCCTCCCCCCACTGGCGCAGCGCTTCCGCGTCATCGCCGTGGACTACCGCGGGCAAGGCGCGTCGGACAAGCCCGCCGGCGGCTACGACAAGAAGAACATGGCGCAGGACGTCTACGAACTGATCCGTGGCCTGGGCCACGAGCAGGTCAACATCGCCGGCGGGGACATCGGGGCGATGGTCGCCTACAGCTTCGCCGCCAACCACCCCCAGGCCACGAAGAAGCTCGCCATCTGGGAGGGCGGACCCTTCTCCCAGATATTCCTCGACGTCATCAGCCCCTTCCCCACCCCGGAACAGCCGAACGCCTGGTGGTATCCGCTGAGCCAGGTCGACGGCCTGCCCGTCAAGCTGCTGGCGGGACGGTTCCGGCACATCATCGACTGGTCGACCGAGCACCTGGCGCTCCACCCGGAGCGGATCAGCGAGGAAAGCCGTGCCCTGTACGCCGCGGCTTACGACGCGCCCGAAGCGGTGGCTGCGGCCTTCGGCGTGTACCGGACGTTCCACCAGGACCTGGCCGACAACAACTCCTACCCGCCGCTGACGATGCCCGTCCTGGGACTGGGTGGCCAGTACGTGGCCGTGGTGCAGGCGATGATGGAGGGCAAGGCCACCGACATCCGCTTCGCCACCATCGCCGACAGCGGTCACTACATCGCGGAAGAGCAGCCTGCAGCGCTCGCCGCCGAGCTGGAGAAATTCTTCGGCTGACGCCGTCGCACGCTCACGGCGCGGTCGTCACACCAGTGGGGGCACCGTCGTCTTCCTGACGGGGCGCGGACCTTGCGGGGGTATCGGGGACGGCGGCAGCAGCCTCACAGGCGGCAGTCCTCGCCCACCGTGCGTCCCGGGCGGCGAAGCATCCCCCATCAAGGAGCGACCCCCGCACTGCCGAAACGGGGCCGTCGGCGGGGCTCCCGTGCGAACTCCCTCGTCGACCTGGCAAGAGTCGAATTCCGCATGTGCCGAGGCGCCGAGCGACCCACGCCTTCCGATCGGAGAAATACTGTTGAATTCCTTTGCCCTGCATGCCGGTTCGATGTTCGACGGATACACCCTGTCGGGTCCGGCCACTGTGCATGTTTCGGGGGACCGTATCGTGCGCGTCGACCGAACCGGCGCGCTGCCCGTCGACGGCAGCGTGGTCATCGACTTCGGCGTCTCGGCCTGTCTGCTGCCCGGCCTGATCGACACTCACGTCCATCTCGCCTTCGACGCAGGACCGGACCCCATGACGTCCCTGGTCTCCGCCTCCGACAGTGACCTGCTCGCACACATGCGGGCCGCCGCCCAGTCCGCCCTACTGGCCGGCATCACCACGATGCGCGACCTCGGCGACCGCGGCTACCTCTCGCTGACTCTCGTGGAGGAGATGACCGAACACCCGGAGCGGGGTCCGGAGATCCTGGCCGCCGGCCCTCCGCTGACCACGCCCGGCGGCCACTGCCACTTCCTCGGCGGCGAGGTCGAGGGCGCCGAAGCACTCCGTGCCGCCGTCCGCGAGCGTCACACCCGCGGCTGCACCGTCGTCAAGATCATGGCCAGCGGCGGCCACATGACACCCGGTTCGGTGCCGCCGCACGCATCCCAGTACAGCCTTGATGACCTGCGTGCCGTCGTGGACGAGGCGCACCGCCTCGGGCTGCCGGTGGCTGCCCACGCGCACGGCATCCAGGCCATCAGCGACGCCGTTGAAGCGGGCGTCGACAGCCTGGAACACGTCTCCTTCCTCAGCGCCGACGGCGTCGCCACCGACCCCGATCTCATCGACACCATCGCAAGGAAGGGAACCTTCGTCAGCCTGACGCTGGGCCTGGCCCCCGGACAAGCCGTCCAGCCGCCGAGGGCCATGACCGCGCATGCCATGTCCGCACATGTCAACAGCGTCTTGGACACGTACCGCAACCTGCACAAGCACGGTGCCCAGGTCGTCATCGGATCGGACGCCGGCATCGGGCCCTGGAAGCCCCACAACGTCCTCCCCCACGGCGTGGCCGACCTCGCCCGGCTGGGCGTCGCGCCGCTGGACGCGCTCAGGTCCATGACCAGCTCGGCGGCCCGCCTGTGCCACGTCGAGGGCCGCAAGGGCCGCATCTCCGTCGGTGCCGACGCGGACCTTCTCGTCGTGGGCGGGGACCTTGCGCATGATCCCGCAGCCGTCCTCGACGTTCAGGCAGTCTTCCGCGCCGGTACCCGCGTGCGGTGAGCTGACGGTCTTCCGCCGGACCGATCTCTCCAACATCCGGCCGACGCCGCTCGCCGAACGGACGGCAAGCACCGTCCGTCTGCGAGCGGCAACCGGTCACGACCGCCGACCAGCCAAGACGGCGGCGCGGCACCTTGGCCAACGTGCAAGGACTGGCTGCCGCACAACCGCGCCGGAAGAGGCCTTCCGGGTCGCCCGTGACAACGTTGATTCGACAAGCCGAGGTCGTATTCCGGTCATGCGACGGCACCCGCACCCGGCTACTCCACCGCGCTGCTGAGTCACCGCCTCGGAGACGACCTGGTCGCCCTCGGCCACGCCCCGACCTGATCACCGGCGACGACCCGGCCGGACACAGGGAAGGCGCCCCGTACGACCGGGTCATCGCTACCTGCGGCGTCCTCACCATCCCCGAGCCGTGGATCACCCAGACGTGCCCCGGAGGTCAGATCCTCGCCGCCCTGGGCGGCTGGATGCACGCCCCGGAACCGGCTCGCCTCACCGTCCACGACGACGGCACCGCGACCGGACGGCTCCTGGACGGGCCGGTCTCCTTCCTGCGCGCCCGCCCCCACCGGCCTCCGCACCTGGGCGTGCCCCCCGACACCGACGGCGGCCCCGAACGCATCTGGGACCCCATCCGCCACGCCCAGCCGTCCGCCAGGAAGCAGCACCAGGAGAGCCCGCTGCCGCCCGACGCTCATGCGCGCCGAAAGCCAGAGCCTCACCGGAGCTGAGCCGGCCCCCGGGGCGAGGCGGCGCCGCGAAGTCCCGCTACTGCGTCACACGGGGTTTCGTCGCGGTCTCCGTACGGGGACCGCACTTCCCCGACGGGCGAAGGCCGCCCAGCGGGGCGCGTGACCACGCGAGGACGTTTTCGTCCACTCGTTCCCGAGCCCCAGCCGCCACAGATGGCGACTGCCTGCACAGTAGCCGGGTGTAGCGCAGCAGGGAGAGGACTATCCAGTCCGAAAAACTCGCCGATCTGCGGTACGTTTGGAGAAGGCGGTCCCCTGCGGACAGCCAAGCGCCCGGCTGATTGCCGGGACCCCCGTCCAGGCTGCGCACACAACCGGTAGACCCCTCTCCACCCAAAAACGATCACTCGGAAAGGTTCGATATGCCGGGCTCCGACCTCTATGAGAAATTCATGGCGCTGCACACCCGCGACGGCGGCCTCGTCATGCCGAACGCATGGGACGGCCTGTCGGCGCTGATGCTGGCCGATGCCGGCTTCGAGGCGATCGCGACGTCATCGGCGGCACTCGCCACCACGCTCGGCCGGTCCGACGGGCGTCACGAAGTCACCTGTGGTGAGCACCTTGAGCATGCGCGGCTGCTCGGCCGCCTCACCGGGCTGCCCGTCAACGGGGACTTCGAGGACGGCTACGGCGACACGCCCGAAGACGTCGCCGCGACCGTGGAAGCCGCCGTCGAGTCCGGCCTGGCCGGTATCGGGATCGAAGACACCTCGGGCAATCCCGATCAACCGATCCGCGACTTCGACGAGGCGGTCAACCGCATACGGAGCGCCGTCGAGGCCGCCAAGGGGCGCATCGTCGTCACCGGCCGCACCGACAACTTCATCCAGGGGCGGCCCGATCTCGACGACACCATCCGGCGTCTGACGGCCTTCGCGGAGGCTGGCGCGGATGTGCTCTACGCCCCTTACCCACCCGACTTCGACGCGCTCGTCGCGATCGTCACCGCCGTCGCGCCGACACCGGTGAACGTCCTCATCTCGCCGGCGGACGAGGTGCTGACCGTCGCCGAACTGCAGAAAGCCGGGGTCAAGCGCATCAGCGTGGGTCCGGCGCTCTACACCCACGCGATGGAGGCACTCGACCAGGCCATCAAGGCTCTCGTCGCGGGTGACCTCACCACCGCGACGACAGGAATCAGCTTCGAACGCATCAGCGAACTACTTGCCCGCGGAACGAACTAGCCCAATTGCTGCGCATCACCGCTCCTCACACCCACTCATCGCGAGAAAAAGGCGGATTCACGTGAATCTCGACAAGCTCATGAACAAGCATCTCACCAGGTACTTCGACCCCAGCAAGACCATTCCGGGGGAAACCCTTCAGCAGCTGCTGCGGTTCCTGCGCTCCGCGCCGTCATCGGTGAACGTGCAGCCCAACCACTTCTACGTCCTGGCCACGCCCGAAGGCAAGGAGCGGCTCGCCGACAACCTGGGCGAACGATTCCGGGACAACGCCGAGAAGATCCTCAACGCGTCGCACACCATCATCCTCACCACCCGGGCGGATCTGCCCGACACCCACCTCGAAGCGGTGTTCGCAAAGGAGAGGGCCGATGGCCGGTTCCCTGATCCATCCAAGCAGGAGTTGTGGGAATCCATGACCCGGGACTTCCTCAACCTTCGAAACTACGGCTACAAGGACCTGAACCACTGGATGGAGAAGCAGACCTACATGGCGGTGGGCCTGACCATGATGGCGGCCGCCGAGCTCGGCGTCGAGGCCACGCCGCTCGAAGGGTTCGACCCGACCAGCGTCGACAAGGCCTTCAAGATCCGCGAGAACGGACACACCACGACGGTGCTGCTGGCCCTCGGCTACCCCGACCCGGAGAGGGTGTACACCACCCCGATCTCGCGCTTCGACCCGGACCAGCTGTTCACCTTCGTCTAAAAACCCACCCGGAAACCAAAACCCACCACACCTACCAGGAAGAGCCATTTCGATGAAAGCCATTGTGGTCACCGACCAGGCCGCGGGAACGGCCGGAATGACGCTGACGGAGCGGCCTGAGCCGCTCCCGGCGATCAACGACGTCATCGTTCGGATCCACGCATCGGGCTTCGTCCCCACAGAGATGGAGTGGCCGTCCACCTGGGCCGATCGTGCCGGCCGTGACAAGACACCGTCGATCCCCGGCCACGAGCTGGCCGGAGTGGTCACCGCTCTCGGCTACGGCACGACGGGGCTCTCGGTCGGGCAGCGGGTGTTCGGCCTCGCCGACTGGCACCGCGACGGCACCCTCGCGGAGTACGTGGCGATCGAAGCACGCAACCTCGCACCGCTGCCAGGCGACGTCGACTTCACGGTGGGCGCGTCCCTGCCGATCTCAGGTCTGACCGCGTGGCAGGGCCTGTTCCAGCACGGTCGCCTCCAGGCCGGTCAGACGGTCCTCGCCCATGCCGCAGCCGGGGCAGTCGGGACGATGGTGACCCAGCTCGCACGTGAAGCCGGCGCTTACGTCATCGGCACCGGACGCGCCGCCGACCGCGACAAGGCGCTCGACTTCGGCGCGCACGAGTTCGTCGACCTCGAGAACGACACGCTGAAAGACGTCGGCGGCGTCGACCTGGTCTTCGATGCCATCGGTGGCGACGTTCAAAAGCAGTCCGCCGCCCTGGTCAAGGCCGGAGGAACACTGGTGTCCATCGTCGGCCCGGTCGAAGCGCGGCCCGCTGACGGCCTGGCCATTGACTTCGTCGTCGAAGCCGATCGCCTCGAACTCGGTGAGATCGTGCAGCGGGTGCGGGACGGACGGCTGCGGACCAACATCGGCAACGTCGCGAGCCTCGACGATGCCATCGGCGCCCTCAACCCGACCACCCGACGCCTCGGGAAGACGGTCATCCGCGTCCTCCCGTAGGTGGTGGACGGCCCACCGTCCGAGCGGCAGGTCATGGTCCTGATCCACGCCACGGCCATCGGCCACCGACCGGCGCAAGGACCCGAACCGACAGAGGAGTCAATCACCTTGGACGGACAGGAACTGCAGAAGATCGCGCGCGACTACACCGCGGAACTGCCCGGCACCGACCAGGAGCATCGTTTCGGCCCCGACTGGGAGCTCCACAAGGTGGGCGGCAAAGTCTTCATGCTCATGACCGACATACCCGGACGCCCCGTCCTGATCCTGAAAGCCGATCCTGACGACGCCACAGCCCTGCGTGAGCAGTACGCGGGCATCACCCCCGGCTACCACATGGACAAGAGGCACTGGATCACAGTGGAAGGCGGAGACACCATCGACGACAAGCTGGTGAAGGAACTCGTGACCGACTCCTACCGTCTCGTGGTCGGCGGGCTTCCCAAGTCCAAGCGACCCGTGGATCCACACACCTACGACCGCCACGCCTGACCCTCGCCCCACCCATCCTGCGACGCAGCGTCGCAGCAGTCATCTGGAGCCTCCCATGCGCGTTTTCGTCACTGGCGCCAGCGGCAGCATCGGCTCCGCTGTCGTTCCCGAACTCATCACCGCTGGTCACGAGGTCCTCGGCCTCGTCCGCTCCGACGCCGCGGCCACGGCCGTCGCCGCCGCCGGCGGGACGCCGCTCCGCGGCGATCTCACCGACCTCGACAGCCTCCGCGCCGGCGCCGCGCAGGCCGACGGTGTCATCAACCTGGCCTTCAGCAACGACTGGAGCAACTTGGAAGAGGGCATCGACGAGGAAGCACGTGCCGTGCAGACCCTCGCCGCCGCACTCGAAGGCAGTGGCAAGCCGTTCGTGCATGCCGGCCTCACGCCGATGGTGCCGGGCCACACCTCCACCGAGGAGGACCGCGACACCACCGACGGTCCGGTCGGTGGCCGCGGCCGCACTTCCGACGCGGTGCTGACCCTGGCCGCCCAAGGCGTCCGGTCCTCCGTCGTGCGGCTGCCGCGCTCCGTGCACCAACGCGGGTCGGCATACGGCTTCTGCTCGGTGCTCATCGCCGCCGCGCAGGAGACGGGCGTGTCAGCGTACGTCGGCGACGGCACGCAGCGATGGCCGGCGGTCAACCTGCTTGACGCCGCCCGGCTGTTCCGCATCGCACTCGAGGACGCTGCGCCGGGCACGGTCCTGCACGCGGTAGCCGACGAGGGCGACACCATGAGGTCACTGGCCGAGGCCATCGGCGGCGTTCTCGCGGTGCCGGTCGAGTCGGCGCCGCCTGAGCGCTTCGGCCTCATCGGTCGCGTGTTCGCCCTCGACATGGCATCGTCGAGCGCTCTGACCCGGAAACGGTTCGGCTGGGGGCCCACCCACCCACGCCTGATCGACGACCTCGCTGCCGGCGACTACCCCGCCCTGGGCTGAACCGCGTCAACAACGCTGCGGGTCAATACATCTAGCGGGCGTCCACATGCACGCGCTGTCCGAACTCACCGAGCGACACGGTGCCATGGCAGCCGTGACCACTGCCAGGGTCAAGGGTGTCCTGGCGGAGGTCACCCGATCGATCGGTCAGGTTCCCGAGGACGCCCGGGAGCCGCCGCGCCTGCGGCACCTGCTCGCGCACTACCTGGGCGAGAACGGCGACCACGACGCCGCACTCGAGCAGTTCCGGCTCATCGGCCCCTGGTGCGGTGCGGAACCCTGGACCGACAAGGCCGACCCGGTCGCCGCCTTCCAGCTCGCCCGCGGCATCGCGGCCGCCAAGGCCGCGAACGGCAAGCTGCCAGCCGACGGGGACGGCGCCACCAGGTGGAGCCGCACCGGTGGGTGACGGCCGGTCAGGCCGGTGCGCCCTGGGCGGCCGATGAGTCGGTGAACGGCCCCCTGGCGGGCCTGTCGCGCGCCTCTCCCTCCGGGCGTCGCGGTAGGCCCGGACAAGGCGGCAACTTCCACGTTCATGAGCGGGACGGCGACGGGCGACCCGGGGTGCACCGTCCCTTGCCGCCTCAGTGGGCGAAGTCCCGCAGCACTCGGCGGCCACGCCGAACCCGAGCGGCACGTGTACGCCGTCGGCCCGCCCCGGATCCCCCGTGTTCTGAGACCTGGGGCCGCCCCCAACGGGGCCTTTCTCGCGGCGACCCCTTCTCGTGAAACAGAGCCACTCGTCGCCGACCGGGGCGTCGGGCCGCCGTCGCCGCTGAACTCGACAGCCGTCCACGCAAGACGCTCGGCTGGGAAACCCCAGCCGAGCGTCTGCGGTGGGTGCGAGCCCTGGACCGTGGTTCCGGCCCGAGCGTGGGCTACTTCGTCAGGTAGGCGTCGACGATGGTCTCGTCGACGGTGTTGCCCTGCTTGTCCACGGCTTGGGCCTTGAACGAGACGCTGCCGCCGGCCTTGGGGTTGGTGATCTGAACCCGGCCGTCGCACACGCGCAGCTTCTGCCAGTGGGCTCCCTTGTCGTAGGAGGCCCACACACTGAGGGACTTGAGGTTCCTGCCCGCGGCGGTGCCGCGGACGGTCACCGGGACCCACACCTTCGCCCGTGCCTTGCCCGTGTTGTCGAGGGACAGGGCGGGGGTGAAGCGCACGACGGAGGTGGGGAGCTTGGTGATCCCCGGGGCGTACTCGGAGGAGAACGTCCAGCTCGTGGTCATGCTCGTGGAGACGTCGGCGACCGTGCCGCGGTTGACCGAGACGGTGAGCCGGTAGTCGGCCCGCTCGTTCTCCGCGATGTAGAAGACGTCCATCGGGTAGATGCTGGAGTTGACGAGCTCACCGTTGCGGTAGAGGGACGTTCGCGCGCTCTCGATCGGCGAGTTGTTGTCGCTGATGTTCCCCTCGCTGTCGGAGAACAGCGGAAGCCGTCCGTCGATCGCCTCGTCCGCCCGGAGCAGCCCGATGAGTCCGGCGCCCTCGGGGAGATCCGGTCCGAAGACACCGACGTTGAACACGTGCTGGTAGGAACGTCCGGGCTTGAACGTCCTCGGAAGTGCGTCATAGCTCGACTCGTACGAGTCGTTCGCGTCGACCTGCATGAAGCCCAGCTGCCACGAGGTGTTCCCCGAGAGCAGGTGCAGGGTGCCGGTGTAGGGCAGGGCGTGCACGGTCCCGAGTCCGGCACCGCCCTCGGTGCCCGGCGTGATGAATCCGAACTTGCCCTTGGCGGGTGCCCCGAGCTTCGCCTCGACCTTGGCGAACTCCCTGGACTTGGCGTGGTGGGTGAAGCCGGTGAGGTACCTGTCGCCGGTCGGCTGGTACACCAGGTGGTACTCGTCGTGCCCGTTGACCCCGGTGGAGAAGGTGGTCATGAGCTGCTGCGTCAGCCGGTCGCCCGCGGCCGCCTTGGGGCCCAGGTGGCCGGTGCGGTACTGCGCGAGGGAGTTGGTGAAGACTCCGTAGCGGGTGCTGTACCCGTCGGCCAGTTCGATGCCCGCGCTGAAGAAGCCGAGGGCCGGCTGGGCGGAGCGGTCGGGGACGGTGATGTCGAGCGGCTTGGCGGTGCGTGCGTCCACCGTCACCACGGTGTCCTGGGTGACGTCGAGGTTGGGCTGGTTGAACCAGTCACCGCCCTGGTCGTACGAACCCGCCGGGTCGACCCGGACCATGCTGTTGAGGAAGTACCGGCCCTTGGGGACGCGTACCGAGTGCGTCTCGCCGCTCAGCACGGTGTTGGCGCCCTTGGCGGGCCCTTCCAGGCCCTGCAGCTGAGCGTCCCAGGCGGGCGCAGGCGCGGGCTTGCCCTTGCGGTCCAGGGCCTTGACCGTGACGGTGTACATCTCCGACTCGCGGTCCACGGCCAGCGCGGTGCCGAGGGTCTGCCCGTCGCCGGTGGCCGTGACGCGTCCGGTGAAGGCACCGGTCGTGTCGCCGCCGAGGCGGGTGTCGGCGGTGACCTTGACCGTCGCCTCGCCGTGCGCCGGGACGGTGACCTGGTCGTCGGCGGTGAACATCCCGGCGGGCGCGGCGCTTCCGTCCGGTCCGGTGGCGTCCACGGTCAGCTTCAAGGTGACCGGGGCGTCGCCCGTGTTCCGGTACGTGAGGTCCTTGGTGAGCGGCTGGTCGTCGGTGTGCGGCCACTGCGCGACACCGTACGAGAGCGACGTGTCGCGGGCGACGACGCTCTGCTTGATCGCCTTCCGCAGGTCGACCCGGCCCGAGCCCTGTTCGAAGGGCGTGTAGCCGAGAGGCGTCGTCGAGGAGACCAGCGCGTCCTTGATGTCGTCGCCGGTCCAGTCGGGGTGCTGCTGGGCGAGGATGGCGGCGGCGCCGGCGACGTGCGGGGTGGCCATCGAGGTGCCGTTGAGGGCGATGTAGCCGTCCGCGACGGAGGGGGCGACACTTGCCAGGTAGCTGTCGTGCGCGGCCGCGGCCCCGATCGCCACGCCGGGCGCCGTCAGATCCGGCTTGATGCCGCCGTCACCGACGCGCGGGCCGGTGCTGGAGAACGAGGCCAGCTTGTCCTGCTTGTCCACCGCGCCGACGGTGAGGGCCGCCTCGGCGCTGCCCGGCGAGCCGACCGTTCCCGATCCCTGCTCGCCGTTGTTGCCCGCGGCAATGACGAAGAGGGTTCCGCTCTCGGCCGACAGCCTGTTGACGGCCTCCTCCGCCGGATCGATCTCCGGGGAGTCGTACGCGCCGAGGCTGAGGTTGACGACGTCGGCCTTCTCGGCGACGGCCCACTCCATGCCCGCGATGATCTGCGACATGCTGCCGCTGCCACCGTCGCCGAGGACCTTGCCGCTGAGGATGCGGGCCCCCGGCGCCACACCCTTGTACGTGCCACCGGACTTCGCGCCGGTGCCGGCCGTGATGGATGCGACATGCGTGCCGTGACCGAACCGGTCCTCGGTGTCCGGCGAGTCGGAGAAGTTCCGCTCCTCGACGACCTGCCCGGCCAGGTCGGGGTGCGTGGTGTCGACACCCGTGTCGAGAACGGCGATACGCGTACCGGCGCCGTCGAAACCGGCCGCCCACGCCTCGGGGCCACCGATCTGCGGGACGCTCTTGTCCAGGCTCGCCTGGACGACGCTGTCCAGCCACACCGAGGCGATACCCGGTGCGACGGCGCGCTTCATCGCGTCGGCGGACCCGCTGGTGACCGCGGACCACAGTTCCGCGCTGCCGTTCGCGGGCGCGGTGACGGCGTCGGCATTGACGCTCGACAGGGTGCGCCGGACCTCGGCGCCACCGCTGGAGCGCAGGGCCGTCCTGGCCGCCGGACGGGCCGCGTCGTACATCACGATGAGCCGCAGGTCATGGCGGTCCGAGTAAGCCGGCGCGCTCAGCGTGGTGATGTCGAACAGACGCCGGTCCACCCGACCGCTCTGGACGAGGTCCCGGGCGTCGTCGGGCACGGCGTAGGTGTGGCCGTCACGGGTCTCCACCCGGATGGGTATGTCCTCGCGGCCCTTGGCGGGACGCGCGGCGACGATCTCGCCCTTCGCGTTCACCGCGATCCGGTCACCGGTGATCAGCGGGATCCACCGGTGCACGCCGGTCCCGGCCGGAGTCCCCTTGACCGCGGGGCCCGTTCCGAAGGCCGAGGCCGACAACGGCGTGGCCGACGATGCCGTGCCGGTGGGCGTGGAGAGTGCCACGGACACCGACGGGGTAGCGGCGACCAGCAGCATGCTGATTCCCAAGACCGTGCCGATCGCAGGTCTCTTGGACGTGAATTTCACGGTTTCCTCTCGTTCATTCACCCCGCGCCAACACGTGGGTTTCACGGTGGACTTGGGGTGCGCCGCACAGCGAAGCACCCGCCCCGAGAGGGTGTCAACGGGTTGATCTTGGATGGCGAGCCAGCAAACGGGTCACCAACTGATGAATTATGACCGGCATTAGCGCATTTTTCGCCCGCAAGGCATCCGCTGTCCGGCAAGGCAGGCACAGACGGCGTGCCACCTGCCGCGATGCATACAACGAGACACTGGGCGCCGGCCACCCGTGCACGAGGGTCGGCGGTCCTCATCCCGCCCTCGTGGCGAATCTTTCCGGAATTCAAAATGTCCGCCCGCCCCATTCGGTTCGGCCGGATTCGAAGGGCCGCCATCCGCTGAGGGCGCGGACCTGGCGATAAGAGGCCCAACAGTCAGCGAGCGACTCACGCTACCGAAGGAATTTCGGCAGGTTCGGACTGCCACCCTCACGGCAGTCATGACAGACGCCGTCGGCTATCCCGGCCGTCGTATTCCAGAGTCCCATGCGCTTGTCACGGCTGCCTCCACCCGCGAGGCCGTCTACGTCCGGCTGAAGCGCGGCCGGCACACCAACCGCCTCTACCTGGCACACGGCCTGCTGCATTACGACTCAGCGAAGTCGGTGGGGGTCGGGCCGGCACAGCGCTCCGCTTGGCCATTCGGAGACACGGCCGTCTCGGTCGGCCCCACGGCTGGGTCAGCCCGGCTTGACCGCCAACGTCGCAAAATAGTGCGACATGTATGGAGCGGATGCGTTGGATTGGTGCGGCGCTTCCGCCAAGCCGGTGAGGACGAACCCCGCGGCGAGTTGCCCGCCGATCTGGTCGGTGAGGGTGTGGCTGTATTCGAGAGCGGCATCCGCGCCGAACTTCGTGGCGCGTTCCTCGGCGGAGTACTGCGTGACATCGCTGTAGGGCAGCTTGTGCACGACGATCAGCTCGCCGCGCTCGTCGAGCGCCTCGTGGTCGAACAAGTACACATCAGGGTTGAGGAAGCCCACGAGCAGGGTTCCGCCCGGTCGCAGAACGCGGAAGCACTCACGCCACACCGGTGCCAAGTCCGGTACGAACAGGTTGGAGACCGGTTGGAATACGACGTCGAATGTTGCGTCGCCGAAGGCACTGAGGTCGCGCATGTCGCCTAGGACGGTGCGCAGTTCGAGTCCGTCGCGCGCCGCCACCATCTGGTCCTGGCCGAGCTGGCGGGGTGAGTTGTCGAATACGGTGACCCGCGCCCCTGCGGCGGCGAGGATCGGACCCTGCTGGCCACCGCCGGAGGCCAGGCACAACACGTCCTTGCCGGTCAGGTCCGTCGGCAGCCAGGAGCGGTCGACCGGCTCACGCCCGATGAGAACGATCGACCAGTCGCCCATGCGGGCGCGCTCGACATCCTCGGCACTCACCGGCCTCGACCACTCGTTGCCCTCTTGGACATACTTGTCCCAGGCCGCCCGATTGTGGGCAACGGGGTCGACAACAATGTCCTGCACGTTCAGCTCCCTGCTACAGCCAAGCGGACACCTGCGGTACTCACAGTTCGGTGCCGCCAGCCAACACGATTACAGGGTGCGGGCTCAACGAAATTTGCGGGCATCGAGGTGTCCACGGGCTCGACGGGTGGTCGCGCAGCGGGCGCGTAAGCGCTGGTTGCCGGGGTTGCGGAAGCCGTAGGCGTCACGGGCGAGGGTCTTGACCTGATTGGTGCCTTCGGAGCCGGCGTTGGTGATCCCGGTGTGCAGGAACGCAAGGATCTCTGGCCGCCATGTCTCGACGGTTGTGGCTAGGCGTATGGAAAGTTGATCTTCGGTGTGAGCGGGGTCCGTCGCGGGGGTGGCGCCCGGCGGCCGCCTTTCCAACACTGGTGACGTACAGACGACGGGGGGGGCACGGACATGGCGACGCGCACAGAACCGGCGCAGGCACCGCTACCGGAGCGGCGGCCGGAGCTGGACGCGATCCGGATGCTGGTCGTGATCGGGCTGGTCTTCTTCCACTCGGCGCTCGTATTCGCTGCCGACGACGACTTCTACGTCAAGAACGCCGAGACCACAGAAGCCATCATGATCATCGCCGGGTTCGGGGTCGTCTGGGCCATGCCGCTGCTGTTCCTCATCTCCGGCCTCGGTGCCTGGCACTCGCTTCGGCGCCGCGGCGCGGGCGGCTTCGCCAGGGAGCGGCTGCTGCGGCTCGGCGTTCCGCTGGTCTTCGCGACCCTCGCGCTGAACCCGCTGCCGCAGTGGCTGCGGCTGCGCTCGGCCGACGCCGACCACCACGAGTCGTACCTCGGCTTCCTGCCCCGCTTCTACGACGTGCACCTGGAGCCCGAAGAGTTCCCCTTCCTCGTCCAGGGCGAGCACTTCGAGACCGGCCATCTTTGGTTCGTCGTGCTCCTCCTGGCGTTCTCCCTCATGCTGGTGCCGTTCCACCGGTGGTTGCCGCGCGAACGCGTCCGCCGCATCGGCGACCGGATGGCGGAGGCGACCCTGCACCGGCGCGGCGTCGTGTTCCTGCCGGCCCTCGCCTTCGCGGCGATCTGTGCCTTCGCACGGCTGGAGGAGGACTACGCGGGCTGGCACCGCTGGTCGTACCTGCTGTTCTTCGTTGCCGGCTTCGCGCTCGCCTCCGACGACCGCTTCCGCACCGTGATGCGGCGCGACGCCGGGACCGCAGCCTGGCTCGGCGCCCTGCTGTTCGCGGCAGCCGGCCCCGGCTTTGCCCTGGCCGACGAGCCCTTCACGGAGATGACCGCCCTGGCCACCGCCTCACGGGCGCTGTTCGGTGCGGCTGGATGGTGCCTGGTGGTCGCCATCCCAGGCCTCCTCGACCGTCGGCGGCTGGAGCAGCCGCGTGCGGCGCCGAACCCGAACCCGAACCCGACGACGCGTCGGCGCCTCTATGGCTATCTCGCCGCAGCCGTGCTGCCGCTGTACGTCCTGCACCAGCCGATCGTGGTCGCCGTCGCGTACTTCGTGGTCGGCTGGTCCGCGCCGATCCTGGTTGAGTACGCCGTGCTCGTGGTGATCGCCCTCGCCCTCACCCTCACCACGTACGAGCTGCTGGTCCGCCGTACGCGGGCGACGCGCTTCCTGTTCGGGATGCGACCCTAGGGGCGTCTCGGATGTGCTGGTCACAGCCCTGGTCGGCCTTGTCCGGGATGGTGCGGCGAATGCCACGTCTGCGCAGGTAGGCGCGGTTCTTGCGGGAGGCGTACGCCTGGACGATGAGGATCACTCCTGGCGTCCGGATGCTTCCACTGGCCGGCAAAGGGACCCGGCCGACCGGGTCAGGATCCTCGACCCTCGACGTGGGTCCAGTGTGGCCAGCCAGGCGGCAGGTGCGGTGGTTGCGTCGCAGTGGCGGAAGCCGTGCCGTAGGAACAGTTCACCGCTGCCTGTGGTCGCGGTGAACACGGGTTGCGTTCCGGTTTGGGAGAGCGCGGCCCGCAACAGGGCAGAACCGATGCCGCGGCCCTGGCTACCGGGTGCGACGCAGAAGTTGTACAGGACCGCGGCAGCGCAACCGGCTCCCTCAGGACCTGCCTGCCGAAGACTCCTGTCGGCGGGCGATCGTTCCTGGTAGCGGTGCACCGCAACACAGCCTTCGACCTCCCCTGCCTCGTTCTCGGCGACGAGGAAGTCTCCCGCATGACGGGCATAGTGGCCGAGCGGGCGCTCTCGCAGCGCGCCGCCGGGGACGAACGCCGAGGACAGCTGATGCAGAGCCCAGGTGTCCGCAAGGGTGGCGGTCCGCACCGCGCCCGGACGGCCGAGGCGGCCGGTGAAGTCGGGCGCGGCCGTGGTCAATGCCGTCTCGCTCTCATGACGTTGGGGGAATGCAGAGGGTTCACGAACTTTGCGAGGGGACCGCCCTCCGGCACCTAGGTCGGGCACCTTGGCGCAGGCAGTGATCGATCTGTTCACCGGTGATCGGCGCGGCACCGACGGGAACCGCCACGGGCCAGGGCCATGAGGTGTGCGAGCCGTTGACCGATGTCGGCCGCGCTGCGGGCCGGGGAGTGGAAGGCCACCCGGACGTCCTGGTGCCCCCGGGCGTACTCGCACCGCAGGGTGAGCCCGTGGCGATCCAGTGCGATCGGGCGCAGATGAACGACGTCTTGCAGGACGTTGCGGTCGACGAGCCTGCCGAGTTGGGCCATCACATCGCTGTGGTCCCGGTCGAGATGGGTGAGCAGCGCTGTCTCTCCGATGGCCAACGGGTCGGTCTGCGCGGCAGACAGTTCGTCGAGGTCGACGCCGACGGTCGTCCCGTCCCGTTCGATGGCGGCGCGGGCCGGATCGAGACGGAGGACAAGCACCTCGGGCGCATCCTGGATCTCGGCTGGAGTGAGGAAGCCGGCAAGGGACACGCGGGCCCGGACCCGGTCGCGGACCGCTGTGGGGGCGAGGTCGGTGAACTCGACCAGACTCGCGAGAACGCCACGCGGGGTGAACGCGGCTTCGTCGGCGAGCAGGCTGTCCGAGGGGACGTGCAGTCGCAGCGTTCCGCTGCTGTCGACCGTGTGCATGGACATCAGGTCGTAGCAGTCGCCATCGGTCGTAAGACTCAGGGAGTCGGAACGTGCCAGGACCGAACGGATCCGCTCCGCGTTGGTGGGGTAGGCCGCCTGGACGAATGCAATGGCCATCAACGCTCTCCTTAGGTTAGCCTCACCTAAGTTAGCATGCGCAGCTGGTGCGTCCTGGAAGAACCACGGCGCCCAATCGATGGACGGCAGCGGCCCGGCACGGCCCGCGACGCGCCGACCTGGCCGGCGGCCAGAGGGCTCTCGGCCCGGGCCTTCATCAGCTTTGTGTGCCGCTACCAACCCGGTGCAGCGACAGGCCCCGCCCGCGACCGCGGCCCGCGGCTGTTCGCCCGGGACATGGGCTGGGGGACCTTACCCTCGCAGGTTCGCAGCCCGGCCCCTTCAGCGACCACGGCCCGGTCCCCGTCGTGGGGCCCTCATCGGCGGCATGATCGGGGTCCTGGTCCACATCGGCGACGTCCTGCACATCCGTACGCGCCCGGCTCAGGGGTAGAGGCCGGCCCGGAAGGCGAACGAGACGAGCTGCGCCCGATCACGTGCGCCGACCTTCGTCATGGCCCGCACCGCATGCGTCTTCACGGTGAACGGCGACACGGACATCTGGGCCGCGATCTCGTCGTTGCCGAGGCCGCTTGCAACGAGAACGACCACGTCCCGCTCCCTGGGTGTCAGAGCGCCGAAGCGTCGCAGCAGCTCCTGGTCGATCACCGGCGGCGGTCTGTCGGTCATGTGACCGATGAGCGCGGCCGTCGCGGCGGCCGACAGCGCACCGCCACCGCCGACGACCTCGGTGATGCCGGCGACGAGTTCAGCGGGGCTGACGGTCTTGCTCAGGAAACCGTTGGCACCCGCGCGCAGGGCGGCGAGGACGATGTCGTCCTGGTCGAAAGTGGTCAGCACGATCACTCGCGTCTTTTCGGGTGGATGCTCTGCGCGGATCCGGCGGGTGGCTTCGACACCGTCGATGCCGGGCATCCGGATGTCCATCAGGACCAGGTCGACGGGGTGCTCCCGGAGGAAGGAGACGACCTGGAGTCCATCGGAGAGATCACCCACGACGACGAGACTCGGGTCGAGGCGAAGCATCACCCGGATGCCGGCCCTTATGTCGTCCTGGTCGTCGACGATCAGAATCCGGGTCATCGGACGACGGCTCCCAGAGGGCTGAACTCCGCGTGGACCCGGAATCGCCCGTCGTGACTGTCGATCGTCAGCCGCCCGCTGGAGGACTCGACACGTTCGCGCATCCCGACGAGTCCGAGTCCGCTGCCCGAGTCGGAGCCGCGGGGTGAGCGAGCGACGCGGTTCTCCACCGTGACGCAGATCCTGCCGTCGCGCTCGCGCACATCCACCGTCGCCGTCCCCTCTCCGTGCCGGTAGGCATTCGTGAGTGCTTCCTGAACGACCCGGTAGACCGTCACGCCGACGCTGGGCTCGACGAAGCCGGCGGGGATGTCGATGGAGTGTCGGATGTCGAGACCGATGCTCTCGAAGGAGGCGATGAGTCCTTCCAGGCCGCTGAGCGCCGGCGTCGGCCGCAGCGCCTCGTCGTCGGAGATGTCGTCCCCGAGGCGGAGGAGCGCGAGGATGCGCTGCGTTTCGACGACGACGGTGCGGGCGCTGGACCTGGCTGAGACGAGGGCCTGCCGGGAGGACTCGGCGTCTTCGGGCAGTCCGATTTCCGCCGCGCCGAGGTGCAGGCTCAGCATCGCGACCTGGTGGCCGATGACGTCGTGGAGGTCCCGGGCGATGCGGAGTCGTTCCTCGGTCACGCGTCGGGTGGCTTCGATCTCGCGGGTGGCGATGGCGCTTTCGGCGCGTTCCTCCAGGGCCCACCAGTGGTCCCGGTGGATGCGGAGCGCGGCCCCTGTCGCACCTCCCGCCACAGCCGAGAAGACGGCGGCGGCTCCGACGACCGCGCCGCCGCGGAATCCTCCGACTGTCATGAACGCCCCGAGGAAGAAGGCCGCCACGATGCCGGTTCCGGCCAGCGGCTGCTTTCCCCTGAGGGTGACCGAGAACAGCACGAGCACCGCCATCATCCACACCGACAGGGGGTCGTGGCCCACCGCCGTCACGGCGAAGGACGCCGCGCTCGTCACGACCAGCCCCGCCCACGGCTGCCACCACGAGAGGGTGACGCCGATGCCGGCGAGGAGGACGGACAGGGCCGTCGGCCAGTCCGAACCTCTCAGGATCACCGCCACGATCTGACCGGTGAACGCCAGCGCCGCCAGCGCGTAGGCGACTCGGTGCAGCACCTCGGGGCGACGGACCCACAGCGGTGCCGCGAGCCCGTCCTGACTGTTCTGCGCCTTGCCCATGAGCCGATTCTCGTTCACGTGTGCGGCGGTCGTGTACTTCGAATGAAGTAGACCGCGCAGCTGCTTCGGTCGATCGGGACGGCGGAACGCATGCCGTCGAAGCGGATGGCATAACTACTTCGTTCGAAGTACACGGCGCCTCCCGAGGCCCCTGAGACTCGTCATCGAGGCGACCGCCTCGCACCGTCACGATCACCACGGGACACCCGATGACTCAGACCACCGCACCCTCGACCACTTCGACCACTTCGACCACTTCGACCACTTCGACCACTTCGACCACGACGGAGACAACACCTTCCGGGCTCCGATCGCTCCACCTGATCCGAGTCGTCTTCTCCCTGATCTGGGTGGCACTCGTCTTCACGACCTCCGCCTCGCTCGTGTCGGCGGACAGGCCCACGGTGATCGCCGCCGCGCTACTCGTCGTCTACCCCCTGTGGGACGCCGTCGCCACGCTCCTCGAGCGTCGCCTGGCGGGCACCGGCTCCGCGAACCGTGTCAGTACCGTCAACCTGGGTCTCGGCCTGGCCACCACCGCCGGAATGATCATCGCCGTGTTCTCCACCGTCGGGACGACCCTTCTCGTGTTCGGCGTCTGGGCCCTGCTTTCCGGAGCCATCCAGCTCGTCGTGGCGATCCGACGCCGGCGCACCGTCGGCGCCCAGTGGCCCATGGTCGTCAGCGGTGGACAGTCCGTACTCGCCGGCGCCACCATCGCCGCCTCGTCCGCCTCGGCGACGAGCAGCCTGTCCACCGTCGCCGGGTACTCGGCCTTCGGCGCGTTCTGGTTCCTTGTCTCCGTCATCGCCCTCAGCATCCGCAGCCGACGCGAAAAGCGTTGACCACCGCCGTAGCACTTCGGCCTCGCTTGGCCGGACCGGTGCGCCCAGCGTCCTCGGGCGACACCGGTTGGTGACGGCAGGCTACCGGCCGCTGCTCAGCTCGCTGCCTGCCACACCGTATCCAAGGAATCCGCTGTCGTCGGCACATGCTGAATTCCGACTACCCGCCACCCCGCGGACTCCCGAGCCACTTCGAAATGAACAGCAAGACGTTCGATCTCGCTGTCGTCCACACGACGACGTGACCAGATCACCTCGATCGCAACCCCGGCAGCATGGTAAAACGCCATCCTGCTATCAGGTACGGCGGTGTACGAATACCCTTGCGCCCGCAACGCGGCTTGACGGCGTTCGAGCCACCCAATGACGGCGTCACCGTCGAGCAGCGAATCACGCGAGACAGGCCCACTGATATGCAGCGGCGCTGCCCAGTAGTCAAGGATGAACTCCGGCCCCCGGGGAATCGCACCGCTTCCCACTGCCACCCAGGTTGGCAAGTAGTCATCGAAAAACCAATGCCCAACTTCGATGCGGACAGCAGCCTCATGAGAACCGCCCATGCCAGTGCCACCTTTCATCTCGCCAGCGTGCGCCTTCGGGCACGCGCCCGGCCGAGACGGGATATCTGCTCCGCATGGACCACGGCGGCACCGATCTCGTCGAGAGGGTATATACGTCCGAGAGAAGTCCCCACGACTCGAGAAGCATCTCCGCCAGAGGCAATTTCCACCGTTTCGTCCGGGCTGTAATCCAGGCTACTCCATCTGATGGCGCCTGCCATCAGATGGAGGGGCCGCGCTCGACCCGGCAGGTCAGCCGTGGGGTCCGCCCTGGATCAGGAGCCGGTGCGATTCCTGCAATCCCGGCGGCAGGTCGTTCGGCGATACCCACCTGGCCTCCAGAACCTCAAATGAGTCGATCTTCAGCGAGCCGCCGACGAGCTCGGCGGCATACGCCACCTCCACGCGCAGCTTGTAGCCGCTCTTGAGGTGGACCACCTCTCCCGCCTCGACTTCAAGGCCGGTCTCCTCTCGTACCTCGCGGACGACGGTGTCGCGGAAGTCCTCACCTGCTTTGGCGTAGCCGGTGGGCAGGCCCCACTGGCGGTCTTCGGGCCACAGACGGTGGCGCAGCAACAGCACGCGGCCCTCGTCGTCGCGGACAACGCCGGTTACGCCGACCATGTACTTGCTGTTCATCAGCCACATGACCCGCCACTGCAGAGGTCCCCGGATGATCCGCCACAGTCCAGCGATGATGCGCTTCATTCCTTGCCTCTCGGGAGTTGGGCCGCCAGTGCACCCCGCAGTAGGGCCACGATCCCGCATGGAAGGGTGGCCTTCAAAACTCGCTGAGTGGATGGATCGGAGGTCCGCCGCAGTGGAGATCGGGTGGCGACATGAGCCGGTCCACTGCCTCGTCGTGACGGCTGGTCAGGGACGAGGTCCAGCCGGCGTACAGGTCGGCGTCCGCCGCGGCAGCCGCGGTCAGATCCGCCACCCAGCGCGGATGACGCGGCGGCGACGCTCCAAGGCCGTCGCGGGCGGCGAATCCGCCTCTGCGGCGGGCGCGTTCCGCAGTGACCTCCAGTACCACGGCGACGGCTTCGTCCGCGGTGACGGCGGCCGCGGCGCGCTGCCAGGCCCGGCGGTCCTCGTCGAGTCCCGGTGCGGCCGCATTCCCGCCCGCTTCCACCGCAACCACTGCTCCACTCGCGCGGTCAGGCCGGGGTCGCGGTGAGCGTTCCGATGCGGTCCGCGGCGGCCACGTCGCCGGGCTCGGCGCGGAGCCGGGTGCCGAGGCGGGCGGCGGCCTGACGGTGGGGGCCGGAGGCGAGCAGTTCGGAGATGGCGGCGCGGATCCGCTCAGGGGAGGCGTTCCGCCGGACGACGCGCGCGGCCCCTTGCCGCTCGACCGCCCTGGCGATCATCGGCTGGTCGAGCATGGGGTGCATCGGCATGACCACCAGCGGCAGATCGTGGGCGAGTGCCTGCATGGTCGTGCCGTGGCCGCCGTGCCCGACGACCAGCGAGACCCCGTGCATCACCTCGGCGTGCGGGACGTAGGGGTGGACTTCGGCGTTGCGCGGCGGGCGCAGCGCCGAGGGCTCCACGGCGTGGCCGGTGGCCATCACCGCGTGGACGGGCAGGTCGGCGACCGCGTCGAGGATGGCCTGCAGGGCGCGGGCCTGCGCGGGGTAGTGGATGGTGCTCAGGCTCACCAGGACACGCTGTCCCTCCGGCGGTGCGGCAGGCACCGTCGGACCGGCCAGCACCGGCCCGGTGTGGTGGACGTTCCGCGGTCTCGGGCGCCGTCCGGCCGGGTCAAGCTCCTCCAGGGCGGTGACCAGCACCGCGTCGGCGGACGACCAGAGCCGCATCGGGCGGTACCCCTTGGCGGCCGCGACCAGGCCCATCGGTCCACGGCACCAGTTCTTGACCAGGTACTCGTAGAAGGTGTGGGCCAGCACCACATGGCGCAGCCCTGTCTCCTGGGCGGCCCGCAGCGCGGGGAGGCTCAGGCAGTCGATCACCGCCAGGTCGACCGGCTCGCGTGCCACGGTGGCCGCCAGGTCACGACCGGGTCCGGCGTCGGTGAACATGGCGAGGAAGCTCGCCGGGGTGTTGCGGGCCGTGGCCGACCAGGGCCGGGCGGAGGCGTACGGCTCGAAGCGGAACCCCGCCCCCTCGATCCTCTTCCGCTGCTGCGGATGTCCGAGGAAGCGGACGGTGTCGCCCCGCCGGGCGAGCTCGGCGGCGATGCCGAGGGCCGGCGGCAGGTTGCCTCCGCCGTCCCAGGTGACGAACAGGATGCGGGCCATCTCAACGCTCCTCCCCCACGGTCCTCCCCAGGACCGCGTCGATCAGGTACCTGACCCGCTGCTGCGCCTCGTCCCGGTCCAGTCCCCGGTCATGGCGGAGCAGCTTCCATGTGCAGACATCGGTGGCGACGACCAGCAGGTCGGTCACCACCTCGCCTTCCGTGCCGGTGCGTCCGGACATCTGGGGTGCGAAAACCTCCTGCACCCAGGCGCGGTGCAACCGGCGGCCCTGTTCGGTCACCGACCGCGCCCTGGGGTCGCCGAGTTCCTCGCCGAGCAGCCGCAGCACCATCTCGCCGCGCCGCTCGTAGTGGTCGAAGAGCACCTCGACCGCCGTCGCCACGTCCCCCACCGGCGCGGCCCGCTCTTCGCGGACCTCGTCGCGTACGTGTGCGGCGACGGCGTCAAACAGCCCGTCCCTGCTGCCGAAGTGCCGCAGCACGGTCCGGACGCTCACGCCCGCGCGCGCCGCGACGTCGGCGAGCACGATCTCCAGCGACTTGGTCTCGACCGACAGGTCGAAGGCCGATCGCATGATCCGAAGGCGTGTCCGGGCCGTCGTCTCCGCCCGGGCCTTCATGCGATAAGTCCGTTTGCTGTCCACGTCGTTGTCCATGCGGGTCCCAGTGGACCACCACCCTATTTTGGCGTCAACGAACGTGACATGAATGTGAGTCTGCGGCCCCGCCCCGGCGGCCGGCGCGACTCCGGCAACAAGGCCACAACCGTGCTTGAGCGGCTCAGTTGTCCAGAGATGCCACATAGGCAGCCAGCTTGGGCGGGCTCACCACCCACATGATGCGTTCGATGCCGCGCTCCGACACATCGGCGGTCACAAGAGCCACTGCGTCACCGTGGCTTGTCACCAGGGCAGCCGGCCTTCCGTTGGCCTCCACCCAGCGGATGTCCGTCTCGGGCCAGAAGCGCGGGGGCTTGTCGTAGCTCGCGGAAGCGGCCGAGTGGTAGGCCCTGACGACCTGTTCCAGGGACGGCGGTTCCTCGCTCAGGGACAGAACGCTCTGCACGCGGAGGGCGCCGACTGCTGCCCGATACTCGCCGTCGTGGTTCGCAAAGAGCACTCGCTCCGGCTGCCCCGAGGCCCCTTCCAGCCGCTGCCCCAGCATCAAGGAGATCACTGGAAAGTCCCGCGCCAACGCGTGAACATGCGCCGTCGGCATGTACTCGTTGCCAGACGTCGTACGGTCGAGACAGACACCCTGGACGACCGGGCCGATCCGACGGAGCAGGTGTAGCGGCTTCCAGACGTCGAACCCCGGAAGCGCGGCGGCCCAGTCCGCCGTTACCCGTCGAGGCGTCAGGGCGCCCGACTTCTTCATGGATTCACCTCGATGGCGAGTATGGCACCCGAAACCTTGAGGAGGGGCCCATACGGGTTGTGTCCGCTCGGCCCCCTGACGGGTCAGCAGCCCCGGTCGTAGATCGCCCGCAGCCACGGTTCCCTGACGGCGGGCATCCGCGCGAGCGTGTACCGGAACGCCTCCGTGGACGGCTGGAACGGATACCACTCGTGCGGCGGCAGCGGGTCGTCCCGCTCCACCCCTGCCGGCAGTCCGCCGACCACCGGCAGCCGGGTCCGGTGCGGAGGGAAGGCGAGTTCGGCCCAGAGCGCGCCATCCATAGGTACCGGCACCACCCCGGCACGCGGCTGCCACATGTCTCCGGTCTGCGGATGTACCGGCACCAGCACCAGGTCAGCAGCCGGCTCGCCGAACCCCGGTCCCGCCAGGTCCAGCAGCTTCGCACCCTCCCCGGCGGGCAGCAGCGCGCCGAGTGCCCGACCGAGGAGCTCGGCGACCGGCCCGGGCGCCACCTCGACCGGTGCGCCCCCGGCGGCCACCACCACCTGGGCGAGTGCCACGCCCGCCGGGATGTCCCGGTACTTGCTCAGCCGATGCCACAGCGCGCCGGTGGCCAGCAACTCCGCCCAATCCATGACCGGCTGCTCCGGCGGCCCGGGCAGCCGCACTACTGCCTGCGGGACGAGCCGGACGACCTGCCAGCACCCGCAGTCGTCCATCCTCGTTCCGACCGGCAGATCGCAACCCAGGCAGGCCAGGTTCGGCCCGTCCCTCCCGTCGATGCCCATGCAGTAGCCCCCGGCCCGCTCGAGGATCAGCCTGGTGCCGCGCATGTCACCGGGCGCGAGCAGGACAGTGCCCGACGGTCCGTCGGACAGCGCACCAAAGGGCGCGAAGCGCCCCCGTTCCGCCGCCTCACGCGCCCCGACCTCGTCCCACTGCCGCCATGGCGGCCCGTACGGCGCAGGATCGACGGCGTAGCACCCGGCCTCCAGCAGTGGCGGGTGCAGCTTCTCCCAGTGGGTGTCGGCCAGGTGGAGCGGCAACGCCACCTGCGACACCGCCGCCGTCAGGACCGCGCCGCAGCCCGCACACCCGAACACCGCCAAGCTGTCCCCTCCCGCCGCCGAAACCCCTGCATCCCACCAAGCAGGCAGAGTGGGGAGCAACGGGTTTTCAGACGACGCTGAGCGCCCCACCGACAGGCAGAGCGGGCCTCGACGTCCCGGTCGCAGCCTCAGGAAGCGGGAAGCCGCGTCGGACTGAGCCTCTGAACCTGAAGACAGCCGTCGACCAGGTCCGGGCTCATGAGTGTCGGTTCTGGCTCAGTTGAGTGACGGCTGTGAGTCGTTGGGCGGCTTGGCAAGTTGCCCGAAAACGCATAGTGGCCAGGGTCTCGGCCGACGGTTCGGGGTCCTGGGATCGTGATGCGAAGTCGTCGCCCTTCTCTTGAGGCGCCTGCTGTGATCAGAATGCCGCTATGACGACGATCTCCATGGGTGCTGAAGAGGTTGCCGCCGCCGTCGACGCCGGGAGCCGCAAAGGAGTGTTCCTGGTCGCCATCGATGGCTTGGGGGGCTCCGGCAAATCGACCTTGGCGACGGCCCTGGCGGAGTTGCGCGGCGCCGCGGTGGTTCACGGTGACGACTTCTACCGCCCCATGGACCCGGAGGAGCGCGCCGGGCTGAATCCCGAAGACGGCTACCACCGCTACTTCGACTGGCAGCGGCTGCGCGAGGAAGTGCTTGTACCCCTCGCGGCCGGCCGTGATGCCGCCTACCGGCGCTACGACTGGGCGACCGGTGATCTGGCCCCGGACGAAAGCCATTGCGTCTCCGCCTGCGGCATCGTCGTCGTGGAGGGCGTGTACACCGCCCGGCCCGAACTCGCCGACTACTACGACCTCCTTGTCTACGTTGACACCCCGCGGGGGGAATCCATGCGCCGCCTGCGCGAGCGCGGTGACGACCACGGCCCGATCGACTGGGAGTCCCGCTGGCGCCTGGCCGAGGAGCACTACCTGGCCCTGACCCGTCTCCGGGAAAGGGCCCACCTCGTGGTCTCCGGGCACTGATCCGCCCCCGGCCGCCGGTTGAGCATCTGTTCGGCCGCGCGGGCTTCACGCTCCTACGGAAACGTGTCCTGCTCGCCGCATGACACCGCTGTCGGTGGCCGATGCGATCATCACCGCACGTTGACGCGAGGAGATCGCCATGGGCACCTGGGACATCGGCCCTTTCGAGAACGACATGGCCGCCGACTTCGCCTACACGCTGGACGAGACGGCCAAGGACGAGCGCGAGAGCCTTGTCCGGGCGACGCTGACCCGCGCCATCGCGACCGGGGACTACCTTGAGAGCCCAGAAGGAGCAGAGGCCGTCGCCGCGGCCGCTCTCATCGCGGCACAGTGCCCAGCCGGTGAGCCGATCAGCACTTGCTACGGGCCCAAAGAGGCCCTCCCGCAATTCGCCGACGATCTTCGGCCGCTTGCTGTTGAGGCGCTCGACCGGGTGGTCGCCGGGGAGTCCGAGCTCGCTGAACTCTGGGACGAGACGTTCGATGGCCCCAAGTGGCGGCAGAGCGTCAGCCGCATTCGCGCAGTCCTCGCACCCTCACCCGAGCCCGAACCCCAGAAGGACGCACTGTTCGATCTATGACCGGACAACCCAGCGTCACCGATCACAGAGCCTGAGCCACTTCGGCAGGCGTCCCACCCGAGCCGTGGTCGATGGTCACGAGAACGAATACACCCGGTGGACCCTCCCGCCGACCGGGTGAAGGAAAGCGTCGGCCGGGCCGCGAGCCGGCCGTCGGTGACCCCGCTACGATGCGCCCATGCCTGAGCAGTTGTTCGACCGCACGAGCCGCGGTTGCACGGTTGACGATCTGGACTCCCGGTTGCGTACGGCGATTCTGGCCGTCACAGAGACCGAGCTGCTCGGTGATGCCGCGTCGACCGCGGTCGCCTGCGTGGAGACCCGCAGTGTGCCCCGGCGCCGTCCCGGCGTCTTCGCGCGCTTGCTCGGGGGCGACCCACAGCGCGAAACGCTGACTGCTGCCGTGTTGCTGCCGCGGCATCTCTTGGTCGCGGTCACCGACACGCACACGGGGAAGGCCACAGCACGTTCCGGGCGGCTGGCTGACATGACCGTCACCGAGGTCGATCAGCGACTGGCCATTGACTCCGGGGTATCGGTGTTCACCCGCTGGTCGAACCGGTCCGAGGCCGAGTCGATGCACGTCGCGCTCGGTGATGATCCCGCCGGCGCCTCGTTCAAGGACATGCTGCGCCACGCCGTCCAGGCGGCACAGCGCGGCTGAGCGGCCTGTGCCGCAGACCGGGCACCCCACGGTGGCATGGATCGTGAAGCTGACCGCCGACGCGCCCCTGCCGCACTTCTCCTGCAGCGGCAGCGCGCTCGTCGTCAGGCCTTGAGGGAGAACGCGGAGACGTCCATCGCGGTGGCCACCGACTCGAACGGCGTGTTCAGAAAGGTCCCGCCGGCACAGGCTATGGAAGCCCCGCGGTAAATCCCTGCGCAGCCCGCCCGGGAGACGTAAGCTGGGTGCACCGACGCGGGGTGGAGCAGCTCGGTAGCTCGCTGGGCTCATAACCCAGAGGTCGCGTGGTTCAAATCCCGCCCCCGCTACCAACATCCGGCCCCTGCCCGACTTCCCGTCGGGCAGGGGCCGGAGCCGTATGCCTGGCCCACCACCCCCTTTGGCCGTGGACGGCCCGGCGGGCCGAGCTGGTTCCGGTTTGACGGAGACCACTGGTGCGGTTGTGGTCAGGCTGCGTGTGCTGACCCGTATTCCGTTGGACTGCGGTAGCCGACGCTGCTGTGCAGACGGTGCGGACCCCACGGCACAACGGCAGGCCATTGCCCATAGGGCCGGTGGCGAACTGCCCGGGGCGCGGAGGTCTCAGCCGTCGAGTCCTGCCACGCGGCGATGTGCCGGGCCCGTGATGAACGCGTGTGTGCCTTCGGCCGCAGTGGTACGGGGTTCGGTCACCATCCGGCCAGGCGTGTCGGCAGCGGGAGCCGCCGATCGCGATCACGGGAAGGTTCGGAGGCGGGAGCGTGTTGTTATGCTGGCGGCTGACACAGGACGGCAATGAGGAGTGACAGACGTGGTGGGTGACGACGACATCTCCGGGTGAGATCCGGATCTGACGGCCACCGGCCGGCGCTCAGGAGCGCTGCCGAGGTGGTCCGTTTCGTCGTGCCCCCTTCTCCCACGTCTGCCCAGGGCAGAGGTCTACGCTCTGCCCTCGTACCTCCGAGGTCATTTCCATGTCCGACGCCGCTGTCATCTGCTCGAACGTCTCCTTCGGCTGGCCCGACGACACCCCCGTCTTCCACGAGCTGTCCTTCTCCGTGCCTCCCGGCCGTACGGGCCTGGTGGCGCCCAACGCTTCCGGCAAGAGCACCCTGCTCAAGCTGATCGCCGGTGAGCTGAAGCCCGCCACGGGCTCGGTGTCGGTGAACGGCACGCTCGGCTACCTCCCGCAGACCCTGCCCCTGACCAGCGGCCTCACCGTCGCCGAGGTGCTCGGCGTCGCCGCGGTGATCCGCGCCCTGGACGCCGTGGAGTCCGGGGACGTCGACGAGAAGCACTTCGCCACCATCGGTGACGACTGGGACATCGAGGAGCGCACCCGCTCGCAGCTCGACCGTCTGGGCCTGGCCGACCTCACCTTGGACCGCAGCCTGAGCACACTCAGCGGAGGCCAGGTGGTCTCCCTCGGGCTCGCCGCCCAGTTGCTCAGGCGTCCCGACGTCCTCCTGCTCGACGAGCCGACCAACAACCTCGACCTCCAGGCCCGGCACAAGCTCTACGACGTGCTGTCGGAGTTCAACGGCTGTCTGCTCCTGGTCAGCCACGACCGCGCGCTGCTGGACCGCATGGAGCGCATCGCCGAACTCGGCAGCGACGAACTGCGCCTGTACGGCGGTACTTTCACCGAGTACGAGGAGACCGTCCGTGCCGAGCAGGAGGTCGCCGAGAAGAACGTCCGCAACGCCGAGCAGGAACTGAAGCGGGAGAAGCGGGAACTGCAGCAGGCCCGCGAGCGCGCCGAGCGCCGGGCGAGCAACGCCGCCAAGAACCTGAAGAACGCCGGGCTGCCCAAGATCTTCGCCGGAAACATGAAGCGCGGCGCGCAGGAGGCCGCGGGCAGGTCCGGCACGATGCACGCGTCCCGGGTCAGCGACGCCAAGGCTCGCCTCGACGAGGCCGGACGGGCCCTGCGCGAGGAGCAGCGGCTCACGCTGGAGCTGCCCGGCACCCAAGTGCCCGCCGGCCGCAACCTGTTCCTCGGCGAGGGCATGCAGGTCCGCCTGGGCGACCAGGAAGTGTTCGCGGCGGGCGGCGTCGACCTGAGCGTCCGGGGCCCCGAGCGCATCGCACTGACCGGGCCCAACGGCGCCGGCAAGACCACGTTGATGCGGCTGGTCACCGGTGGTCTCGCCCCGGACAGCGGGGAGATCAAGCGCAACGACGGGAGGATCGCCTACCTGTCGCAACGCCTGGACCTGCTGGACCTCGACCGGACTGTGGCGGAGAACTTCGCCGCGTTCGCGCCCGAGCGGCCCGAGGCGGAGCGGATGAACCTGCTCGCCCGGTTCCTCTTCCGGGGCGCGCGGGCCCATCTGCCGGTGGGTGTGCTCTCCGGCGGCGAGCGGCTGCGCGCCACCCTGGCCTGCGTGCTGTGCGCGGAGCCGGCGCCGCACCTTCTGCTGCTCGACGAGCCCACCAACAACCTCGACCTGGTCAGCGCGGGCCAGCTGGAGAGCGCGCTCAACTCCTACCAGGGTGCCTTCATGGTCGTCAGCCACGACGAGCGGTTCCTGGCCGAGATCGGGATCAGCCGCTGGCTGCGGCTGGCCGACGGGGTGCTGAAGGAGACGGGGGCACCGGCGGTGTGAGCCGCCGACGTGTGACGTGGTCCGCGTCCGAGGCCGTGCGCCCGGCGGACCGAGAACCGATCACGCCAGGACGGTAAACCCCCGTGCCCCAGCCCGCTCTGCTCGCCCACGACCTCGTCCGGACTCTCGGTGGACGTCGCGTCCTCGACGGTGTCTGCCTCACCGCCTCCCCCGGTCACCGCATCGGCCTGATCGGGGAGAACGGCGTCGGCAAGTCCACCCTGCTGCGGCTGCTCGCAGGGGTGGACGAACCCGACGCGGGAAGCATCTCCCGCCCCCACGACGTCGGTTTCCTCCAGCAGGAGATGCCGTTCGACGCGGACTCCACCCTCGGCGCCGTACTGGACGAGGCGCTGCGCGAAGCCCATGAGGACCTCGCCGAATTGGACCGTCTCGGCGAGGAGCTGACCCGCGTCCCCGAGGACGACCCCGGCCACCGGGAACTCCTCGACACCTACGGCAGACGTCTCGAACAGGCCCAGGACCGGGAGTCCTGGGACGCCGACCGCCGCGCCGCGATGGTCCTGGACGGCCTCGGCCTGGGCGCCCTCGGCCACGACCGGAGCCTTCGCACGCTCTCCGGCGGGCAGCGCGGCCGGCTCGCCCTGGCCGCGCTGCTGGTCCGGCGGCCCTCCGCGCTGCTCCTGGACGAGCCGACCAACCACCTCGACGACGACGCCGCCGCTTTCCTCGAGGCGCAGGTCCGTTCCCTGCCCGGCACCGTGGTGGTCGCCAGCCACGACCGGGCGTTCCTCGACGCCGTCACCACCGACCTGATCGACCTCGACCCGGCGCTCAACGGACCCGTCCGCTACGGCGGCAACTACAGCGCCTACCTCTCCGCGAAGCACACCGAGCGGCAGCGCTGGGAGCGGCGGCATGCCGAGGAGCAGGAGGAACTGGAAGAACTGCGCGAGTCGGTGGGCGTGACCGCGCACAGGGTCGCCCCGGACCGGGGCCGCGTCGACAACGAAAAGATGGGCTACGGCCATCGGGCCGGCCGCGTACAGCACTCCGTCTCCCGCCGGGTGCGCAACGCCACCCGGCGGCTGGAGGAGTTGGAGCGCACCCAGGTCGCCGAGCCACCACGCCCCCTGCGCTTCGCCGCCGGAGACCTGGCAAGGGGGGCCGAGGAGAGCACTGAGCCGCTGGTGAGACTACGGGACGTGCGGGTGCCGGGCCGGCTGGCACTGGACTGCCTGGAGGTGGCGGCGACCGACCGGCTGCTGGTCACCGGCGGCAACGGGGCCGGCAAGTCGACGCTGCTCGCCGTCCTCGCCGGACAGCTCCCGGCCGAGGGCGAGGTGCACAAGCGGCACCACATGACAGTGGGACTGCTCACCCAGGACACCGTGTTCGAACGGCCCGCACGCACCGTCCGCGACACCTATGAAGCGGCGGTGGGCCAAGCCCGGGCGGTGAAGGTGCCGCTCGGCTCGCTCGGCCTGATGCACGCGGCCGACCTGGACAGACCGGTCGGGGAACTGTCGGTGGGACAGCGCCGGCGGCTGGCGCTGGCGCTGTTGGTGGCCCGCCCGCCCCACCTGCTGCTCCCTGACGAGCCCCCGAAACCCCCTTAAAACCGATATTCCGCTTTTTTT
>NZ_JARAVK010000600.1:0-749 GCF_033792765.1 Streptomyces sp. PA03-6a
GAGCGCCGATCGCAGCGCCGAGCTCGCTGTTGTCGCCGGGCAGGTGGGTGCCACCGACCTTGGCGTACCGCATGCGGAGCGCCAGGCGCTGCCCGAACTGGGCGGTGGCGGCCATCAGCCGCCGGTGGAAGGCCAGTGCGGCAATCGCGAAAGCGTCCAGCAGTAGCAGCCGCTCCACCATCAGGCCGCCGCCGGAGGAGGTGAGCAGCGCGTCGACACCGATGCCGAACATCGGGATGACCATGGCGGTGCTGAACATGACCATCACCGAGGCCAGGAACGTGCCGAGCCACCGCCACACGGCCATGCGGGACGGGCCGGGCAGCATGCCCCAGATGAACGTGATGCCGCCGACTGCGGCCGCCGCGACGTCCGCGGCCTGGGTGCCCAGCAGAATTAGGGCGAGCGAGATGGCCATCGCCGTGATGACCACGGCGGCGATGCCCAGCAGCAGGACACCGCCGACGCGGTCCCACGACGGCGCCCGCGCATACTCGGCGGCCTGTTTGCCGACGTCACCGGCGTTGTCCAACTGGTCCAGCAGGGCACTGAACTTCGCGTCCTCGGGGCTCTCATCCAGCGGCGAGGTGGCGGTGCCGTTGCAGTAGTCCTTCGTCGGCCCGGGGATGCGATCGCACGCGCTGGTGTCGCGGTGCTGGTCCGCGTCCGTGGTCTTCACCATCTTCAGGTGAGCGGCATAGGCGGCACGGGTCTCCGGCTTGCCGTCGTCCAGCAGCCGCCCGTACTGC
>NZ_JARAVK010000601.1:0-749 GCF_033792765.1 Streptomyces sp. PA03-6a
TGCTCCCAGCTGAAGCCGGTGACCCTGACCGAGAAGTCGCCTTCCTTGTCCCATTGCTGAGCGAACTTCCTCACCGCACTGGTGATCTCAGCTTCCTTGTCCGTGCCGTTGACACCGATGACGAGGCCCAGCCGCTCGCCGAGGGACTCCTTGCCGAACGCCTTGCCGTACGTCTGCGCCAGCTTCAGCAGATCGGTGTCCGCGGTGGCGATGACGGTCGCGACGAAGCGGACGTCCTTGCCGGCCTGGAGCGAGCCCTTGGCCATGCCGTCGTACTGGGCCACCGGCGTCAACCGGTAGTGACCGGCGATGTTCTGGTAGCCGTCGGTGAACCGCATGGCGTCCGTCTGCCGCGTGAACGTGGGCGGGACGGCCGCCGACTGGGAGGTGCCTGCCCTGCCGCCGCTCTTGCTCGGCGCGTGGGGGGCGATCCCGTCGACCGCGTCGAGGTCCGCGTGCGGCACATGGACGTGGTCGTGACTGACGACCTGGGCGTGGATGAGGTCCAGGTAACGCGGCCGCAGTCCGCCCTGGGACAGACCCTCGGGTGCGGCGTTGTGGTAGTTGCCCATCAGGCTGCCGTCGACCTCCGGGCGATGCCCGGCGGTGGTGTCCCGGTACTCGTCCCGCAGACCCAGCTGGTGACCCAGCTCGTGGGCCAGGTCCTGCTCGGTGGCGTCGACACGCCACTGGTGCTGGTTCATCGCACTCTGCGGACGCCCGACGTGCACGTTCAGGTGCGCGTCGGA
>NZ_JARAVK010000602.1:0-740 GCF_033792765.1 Streptomyces sp. PA03-6a
GCGGCGATGGACACGGATGGCCAGGCGGGCGTGGGGGAAGGCGATCCCGCCGAGCTGGTCCGCGATGCCGCAGGTCTTGATCGAGCGGGACTCGCGGCGGCCGTGTCCGGTGGAGGTCGTGGTGTGCTGGACGGCGATGTCCCGCCACGGCAGGGCGGCGAGTTGACGGTATGCGGTCGGCTGGTTCGCCTTGATCACCGAGATGTAGTGGGCTTTCTTGGTCTCGACCAGCCAGGTGACGTTCGCCTTCACCGAGTGAAGGGCGTCGAAGGTGACGAGAGTTCCGCCCAGGTCCAGCGGCTCCAGCAGGGGCTGGAAGTGCGCGGTCTCGTTCGTCTTCGCTCCGACCTCCGCCTGGGCGAGGGTCAGGGCCCGGTGGTGGGTGACGGCGGAGAGCAGGTGCCTGCGGCCGGCGGACAGGCGGGCCGATCCTCTCAGCGATTTGCCGTCGACGGCGATCACCTGCCGTTGCTGCGGAGCCGTTCCCGCAGGGTTCGGGCCGGCGAGGTAGGCACCGACGGCCCGGTCCAGGGCGTCACCATCGACGGCCGCCAGCACACGGCCGATCGTCGTCCGCGAGGGAGAACGACCCCACCGCAGCGGATGCCGTCGGACTCCGACGGCCGTCAGCACATGGTCCGAGGCCCGCGCCGCCCACTCGGCGATCTCGTCGATGCTCCTCGCTCCCGACACGGCCGCGCAGGCACAGACGAGGAGGATCGCGGTCAGTGAGTACCAGC
>NZ_JARAVK010000603.1:0-739 GCF_033792765.1 Streptomyces sp. PA03-6a
CGCGGTGTGGGGTCGGACGGCGGGGTTCAACAGCCCGTCATGGAGGCGACTGGTCCGGAGGGCAGTGGTGTGGGGCCGGCCGTCAACGGCGACGACACCACTGACACCGTCACCACGGTGTCCCCACACCCTGGTGCTGGTGCCGGGGCTGGTGGTGCCGGGTTCGGTGACCACATCGCGCCGGTCCAGGACGTGGGCACTGGTGTCGGACGTGCAGGATTGGAAGGTGAAGTCGCTCCCGGGTCTCTCGGCGAGGTCGGCGTTCTTTCTGCGGCTGTCGTGGACGGTCCGGGTGTTGTGCGTGGTGGTGTGGGGCATGTGGTGCCCGGCATGGCTGTCCTTGACGCTGAGCCTGCCAGCGTGGGCGGGCCTAGCCCCATGCCCGCTGCGGCGTCTGCTGAGCCTGTTGCCGGGTCTGCGGTATCTCCTGGTTCGGTGATAGCGGGTGGCGGGGTGTCGGTTGGTGCGGGCCGGAATCCGGCACTGCCTGCGGGCCTGCCGGACAGCCTGCATGCCGTAGCCGGGAGTGGTGCCGGGGTGTCTTCCTCGGTGTCCGTCGCCCAAAGGAGTACTTCTGCGCCCGCGGTGACCGCGGGTGGTTCCCGTCCGGGTGTGGCTGCTGGTGGCCGGCGGCGGGCTGGTGACGCGGAGAAGCCGGCACAGATCCTGAGCACGGCCGGCGTCGGCGCCGGGGTCGGTGCGGGGGGTCGTGCGGTGACGGAGTCGGGGGTGTCTGCGG
>NZ_JARAVK010000604.1:0-737 GCF_033792765.1 Streptomyces sp. PA03-6a
GAGCTGCTGCCCCGTCCAGTCCGGGTGCTCGGCGGCCAGCAGGGCCGCGGCGCCCGCCACGTGCGGCGTCGCCATGGAGGTGCCGCTCATCGTCTGGTACGCGCCCTCGCCCTCAGGGGCGTACTGCGAGCGTGCCGCGAGGATGCCGACGCCGGGGGCGGTCAGGTCGGGCTTGACGGCGTTGTCGCCCACGCGGGGGCCGCGGCTGGAGAACTCCGCCAGCTGGTCCACGCCCTTGCCGGGGCCGTTGACCGCGCCCACCGTCAAGGCCGCATCGGCCGCTCCAGGAGTACCCACACTGTATACGTCGGGGCCCGAATTTCCGGCGGCGATGACGAACAGCGCCCCGGTCTCCTGGCTGAGCCGGTTCACGGCCTCGCTGAGCGGGTCGGTGCCGTCGGTGGGGTCGCCGCCCAGGCTCATGCTGACGACCTTGGCGTGCTGGTTGCGGGCGGCCCATTCCATGCCGGCCAGGATCCAGGAGTCCTGGCCGCTGCCGGAGTTGTCCAGGACCTTGCCGATGTGCAGGGACGCGCCCGGGGCGACGCCCTTCTCGGTGCCACCGGAGGCGGCGCCGGTCCCGGCGACGGTGGAGGCGACGTGGGTGCCGTGACCGTGCCGGTCGGTGACGTCCTGGTCGGGCACGAAGCTCTCCGTCGCGGCTATGCGGCCGGCGAAGTCCGGGTGCGCGGCGTCGATGCCGGTGTCCAGGACGGCGACGTCCACGCCCTGCCCGG
>NZ_JARAVK010000605.1:0-722 GCF_033792765.1 Streptomyces sp. PA03-6a
GAAGCCAGAGGTCTTGGAGGAGATCGTCAGCCACGACCGTTCATGATCGCGGTTCCGGTGACGCTCCGTGGCTCCAGCACGGAAAGTGATCCAGAACCACTTTTCACCCGTCGCCGACACGCGGCCACACCGTAGACAGAGCTTGAGCCGGAAGCTGTTGTCCAGGTGGCCACCCCGCTGACCGACTGGTCGACCTGCGCTCGAGAAATCTCCAGTAAAGGGTCTGCTGATGTCGCAGTTGCTACTGACTTGTAATGCGTGATGTCGTGGGGTGCTGACAGGTGGTGATCGTCGCGGTACACCACGGTCATGAGGTACGCGCAGGGTGGCGGGCTGACTGCCGAGCGGAGAGCGTTTCGCGAGCAGATCCGTCTGGACGCGGGCGAGATGTTCGCGGCCGGCAGCGACAACGCCGAGGTGGCGAAGGTGCTCGGGTACATGTGCGCTCGGTAGAGCGCTGGCGGCGCGAGTGGGCCGAGCGCGGTGAAGCGGGCCTGGTCTCGAAGGGGCCGGCGTCGTTGCCCAAGCTCAGCGACGAGTTGTTCGTGAAGCTGGAGGCGGCGCTGGCGTTGGGGGCGATGGCGCACGGCTGGTCTGACGAGCGCTGGACGCTCGCGCGGATCCGAACGCTGATCGGGCGGATGTTCCACAAGAGCTACACCGTGCCCGGGGTGTGCCTGTTGCTGCACCGGCACGGCTGGTCGCCCCAGGTGCCGGCTCGC
>NZ_JARAVK010000606.1:0-715 GCF_033792765.1 Streptomyces sp. PA03-6a
CGATGACGCCCAAACACGGGAAGCGAAAGACGGACGACAAGCGCGCTAATTTCAGCCTTTCCAGGCCAAAACCCGCACCACCGCACCACCGAGCCTTCCGGGAAAGAAAGCGCGGTAATGTCATCGCTGTGAACCGTTCCGGGTTCGGTAGGGACTCGATTCCATGAAAGGATCGAGTCATGGCACGTCCCTCTTCCTACCCCGCTGAGCTGCGCAAACGAGCGGTCCGTATGGTCGCCGAGGTCCGCGGTGACTACCCGAATGAGTCGGCCGCATTGAAGGCGGTCGCTCAGAAGCTCGGCATCGGCTCCGCCGAGACGCTGCGGAACTGGGTCAGGCGGGACGAGATCGACTCCGGGCAGCGTCCAGGGACGACCACAGAGGAGTCCGCCGCGATGAAAGCGCTGAAGAAGGAGAACGCCGAGCTCAGGCGGGCCAACGAGATTCTGAAGGCTGCGGCGTCTTTCTTCGCGTCAATGGCAGAGTCTGGGACACGGGCCTACGGGTGCTGACACAGTGACAGGTACCGGCGGGGCTGGCTCGTTTCTTTGCTGCCCCAGCAATGGTGGCTTGTCGGCGATGTGCCGCCCCGCCGGCCCAGGTCTCCGCCACGGAGTGAGGTTTTCTCAACGAAGATCATTTCCAGATTCCGTTGAGGACGAGTGCGGCGCGGGCGATGTCGCCGATCCGGCTGGGGCTGAGGGAGACGTGCTTG
>NZ_JARAVK010000607.1:0-708 GCF_033792765.1 Streptomyces sp. PA03-6a
CTACGGGCATGACGCGCTGATCGTCTGCGACCGGCTGGTGCGGATCTTCACCGCCCAGGGCGTGGAGGTCCAGGCCCTGCAGGGACTGGACCTGCTGGTGCAGCAGGGCGAACTGATGGCCCTGGTCGGCGCCTCGGGCAGCGGCAAGTCCACCCTGCTGAACATCCTGGCCGGGCTGGACACCCCCACCGCGGGCGCCGCCTCGGTCGCCGGCTTCGACCTGCTCGCCCTCGACGCCGGCGACCGCCTGCGCTACCAGCGCGAGGTCGTCGGCTTTGTCTGGCAGCAGACCTCACGCAACCTGCTGCCCTACCTGACCGCCCTGCAAAACGTCGTCCTGCCCATGCGGCTGTCCGGCCGCGTCAAGGGCCGCAAAGCGCGCACCGACCGCGCCACCGAACTGCTGGACCTGATGGGCGTCGGCTACTGCGCCGACCGCCGGCCCCAGCAGATGTCCGGCGGCGAACAGCAGCGCACCGCGATCGCCGTCGCCCTGGCCAACCACCCCTCCCTGGTACTCGCCGACGAACCCACCGGGCAACTGGACTCCGCCACCGGCGAACAGGTCTTCAACTCCTTCCGCACGGCGAACAAGGAACTCGGCACGACCATCGTCGTCGTCACCCACGACCAGGCCGTGGCCACCGCCGTCGACCGCACCGTCGCCATCCGCGACGGCCGCACCGCCTCCGAAGTCGTCCGCCGCAC
>NZ_JARAVK010000608.1:0-699 GCF_033792765.1 Streptomyces sp. PA03-6a
CATGGTCGAGGGCATGACCGAAGGCGGTGGTGGCCGCCGCGGCGCTGCTGCCGGCGGGGGCGGGGTGCCGGTGCCGAGGATCCCGGTTCTGGGTATCAGCCTGCCACCGGCGACAGACCCTACCGCCCCTGTCACGGCGGACGACGACGAGGGCGACGGCAGCAACACGGTACCTGCCAGCACCGGCGGCCCGGCCCGCGCAGAAACAGGCCCAGGAACAGGCACAGTCATCCCGGCCGGGGGCATGCCGGGTGGCGGCACCGGTGGGCAGGCGGGATCGGCCGCTACCACTTCGGGGTTCCCCAGCCGTCGCCCGCAGGCCGGGGGCACGCCGGCTGACACCGGTTCGGGCCGGGGTGTAGTGCTGGCGGGCCGTGGTGGCGGTTCGGGCGCGGCCACCGCGGGCACTGCTGGTCCGGGCACGGGCGGTGTATCGGTGGACCGTTCCCGGGCGGCTGCTGCCGGTCCCGGTTCCGGGGCCGGCGCGTCAGAAGGTTCCGGCGGTTCTGGTGGGCCCCATGTCCTGGGTGGGGGGACGGACGAGGAGGCTCCAGGGCCCGGGGTGGCAGCGGCAGGCCCGGAGGGCAGTGGTGTGGGGTCGGCCGTCGGGGCTGACGGCGCCCCTGGCAACGTCACCACCCAACATCCGGCCCCCGTCACTGGTGCCGGGGGTGGTGTTGCGGGGGTCGGTGACCGCCT
>NZ_JARAVK010000609.1:0-682 GCF_033792765.1 Streptomyces sp. PA03-6a
CCGATCCGGATCGGGGTGAACGCCGGGTCGCTGGACAGGCGCCTGCTGGAGAAGTACGGCAAGGCCACCCCGGAGGCGCTGGTGGAGTCGGCGCTGTGGGAGTGCTCGCTGTTCGAGGAGCACGGCTTCAGGGACATCAAGATCTCGGTGAAGCACAACGACCCGGTGGTGATGGTCAACGCGTACCGCCTGCTGGCGGCGCAGTGCGACTACCCGCTGCACCTGGGCGTGACCGAGGCGGGTCCGGCGTTCCAGGGCACGATCAAGTCGGCGGTGGCGTTCGGTGCGCTGCTGAGCGAGGGCATCGGGGACACGATCCGGGTCTCGCTGTCGGCTCCTCCGGCGGAGGAGGTCAAGGTCGGCATCCAGATCCTGGAGTCGCTGAACCTGCGGCAGCGGCGGCTGGAGATCGTCTCGTGCCCGTCGTGCGGTCGTGCGCAGGTGGACGTGTACAAGCTGGCGGACCAGGTGACGGCGGGCCTGGAGGGCATGGAGGTGCCGCTGCGGGTCGCGGTGATGGGCTGTGTCGTCAACGGTCCGGGTGAGGCGCGCGAGGCGGACCTGGGGGTGGCCTCGGGCAACGGCAAGGGGCAGATCTTCGTCAAGGGCGAGGTCATCAAGACCGTGCCGGAGTCGAAGATCGTGGAGACCCTCATCGAAGAGGCCATGAAGCTCGCCGAGC
>NZ_JARAVK010000060.1:0-42978 GCF_033792765.1 Streptomyces sp. PA03-6a
ACCGCCTGCTGCGGTTGCTCTTACTTCCCACCTGGCCACTACTTCCTCTGGAACCTCACGTCCCAGTCTCCAGGTGTCCAACATCGAGGGGAAGCTTCACTCTTCCGGAGGAGCCCGAGGACCGTTGGCCGCACAGCGATGGCCGCGGTGATCTCGAACCTCCCTTCTGACCGATACGCGCACGGCACACCTGCAGACCATGGCAGCAGGTAAGAGACACACCAACCCAAGGTCTCGCGTGCCACATCCGTGCCAGAACGAGCGGGGTCCCACGAGGAATAGAAGTGCGCCAGGGTGCGCGCTGCCGGACTCCACCCAGGACATGGAACCCCAGATCAGGACAAGGGCCGCCCCACCTCGCTCCATAAAGCGGGTGTCAGGGGCGCCGGCGCTATCCCAAGGGGGCGCCCCGTGCGCTCCGCCGTCAGAGCCTGGTGAGACCGGTCCGCGAGAGTGGAAGTGCACCGAGCAGCCCCAACCCGTTGACCCCGGTCTCGTGCATGGCACGATGCCTGATCACGGACGAGCACAAGGAGATCCCATGAACGATCAAGGCACCCCTGTTTCGGCAGGTGGGTTCAGGGTCGTCGCTGTTGATGCCGACTGGCCAGAGTCACGGCAGTTCATGGGTGGCGGCGACAGCCGAGTCACCGGAGATATTCATGTGTCCCTGTGGTTCGGCTCTGCGTCCTATGACCCCCAGGTCGAGCACGTCATGGTTTTCAGCGCCTCCTCCGGCAGTGCAAAGGCCAGCGAGGCCCTGGAGGACGCTTTGGAGGACTACTGCCACCCCGGTGAGGGACTTCCGGCCAGCCTGCCGGTCTCCGAACCCATCACCATCACCGCAGACGGGAAACCCGTGACGTTCGAACTCTGGCGGAACAGCAGCAACCCTTACTGGGTCGCCCGGGGCCGTGTCGAGTACACCGAAGTGGTCCTGTCCGGCTACGAGATAGAACCCAGCGAGTTGCGCCTGGCCCTCGTGAACGACCTGGCCGCGTACTCGGCCCCGACCGCGTTCCTCCCGGCCCGGGAAGCGATCTCCGTTGCCGTGGGAAGCGATCTCCGGGCGGCGGGGCCCAGCCGACATTTGCAGGTGGACGAGGCGGACGCCGCGCTGCGGGCCCTGCGCGACATCGCCGCCCGGGGTGCCGCTCTCGGGGGACCCAGCCGGGAATTGCACGGCGAGGAGGCGGACACGGTGATGCGCGCCCTGCGCCACCTCACCCAGGGTGCCGGCCGTGCGGGAGAATTGGGAGCAGAGAGCTGATCAACTCCCGCTGCCCTGGCCCACTCCTCGAAGGCCGTCGGGCTCTCGT
This sequence comes from Streptomyces sp. PA03-6a, assembly GCF_033792765.1. Classification (NCBI taxonomy): domain Bacteria; kingdom Bacillati; phylum Actinomycetota; class Actinomycetes; order Kitasatosporales; family Streptomycetaceae; genus Streptomyces; species Streptomyces sp. PA03-6a. Next base: position 1,320 of record NZ_JARAVK010000060.1, read on the forward strand.
GGCCTGCGCTCCGCTGACAGTGTCTTCCCTGCACGCCGCCATGTTCCTCGAAGGCGGTGGCCATGTCCCACAGTGGAGCCGGAGTGCTCACGGCTCTCTGTCGAATCCGTGTTGAAGTTCGGCAACGCCCAATGTGGGACAGGGCCTTGACGCAGGGCACGCCAGGGATGCGCAAGGATCATCCAAGCGCCTTCTAAGCGCTCTATCACTCGGAACGTGCCGCAGCCGTGCCACTTTGTGCAGTCCACCGTGGTCAGCGGTCGTTCACCGCAGAGGAGACGTGTGAGTGACCTGGGCTGCCGCCAAGGGTTGCCGTCGAATCGTCACGGCCACATCAGGAGCGATCGAGGGTGGCGGCTTCTTCGTAGGCCTCAACTACGCCTCGCGCCGGAGAACCAACGCCCCCTCCCAGGAGCCGTAACTGTGCCAGCGCGCTCCGTAGCACGCAGTGCTACTGCGAGGTTGTTGCGACTGTGCCGGGTGTCGGGGTGGTCGGAGCCGAGGACGCGCTCGCGGGTGGTGAGAACCTGGCGGTGGAGGTCAGCCGCTTCCTGGTGCCGGCCGAAGTGGTTGAGCGCGTCGGCAAGGTTGTTGCGGCTGCGCAAAGTTTCGGGGTGTTCAGGGCCGAGGCAGCGGGCCGTGATCGAGTACGCCGCCTGATTCAGTTGTAGCGCGCTGCCGTAGTCGCCCAATTTTGTGAGGATCTGACTCATCTGGTCAACAGCGTCGGCAAGTTGACTGTTGTGTTGATTGGCGGTGTGCGTTGCGGCGCTGAGGATGTGAGGGGCGAGGAGGCGGACCGTGTCCCAGCCAGCGGCCCTAGCACTGATCACTTCTTGGGCTGCTTGGGTCAGCCGGTTGGTGAGGGCCTGGTGGTAGCGGTTGAAGTCAGTGGTTTCAGTGGTGTGGGTGTGGGCGGTGATCTCGCGTACGAGGGGGTGCAGGATGACATGTCCGAGAACGGGTTGTCCGTCTTGGCGCGTGGGTGTGTCGATGAGTCCGTAGGTGTGCAGGCCGTTGAGCGCAGCCTCCACTTCGATCTCGCCAGTCTGCTGCTCGGTGGCCTCAGTGACCAGTTCCTGGGTAAGGAGGGAGACGGGGATGGGGGCTGGCGCCATGAGGGACAGGAGCCGCAGTACTGGCCGTGCCAGCGGGGTGCCGTCGGCAGCGAGTTGGTCCAGTGACAGCTCCCATGTGCGGCGTATCAGGGTCCGTGCGACGGTCGGATCGCTCGCCTGGGGTTGTGTGGCCCCGAGCAATGTACCCAGCTGCGTGTCGATGGCGGTGGTGTACGCAGTGAAGGCGCGGTGGCGGCTACCGGGTGCGGCCAGATATCGGCCGACGGCGTGGAGCGCGAGCGGCAGGCCGCCGAGCCGGACCGCGAGTGCCCGCGCTTCTGCGGCGGTTCCTGCATGAGGCGCCGCGTCGCAGAGGACTTGGCCGCCGGCTGCGGGTCCCAGCGGGGCGACGCGGCGGAGGACGGCACGCGTGCCCCACACTGCGGGGTCGGTATTGCGGCTAGTGACCAGCAGCAAGCCCCTCCTGCCCGGCCGTATCCACCCCCGGTAAGACGCCACGTCCTCCCCGTCGGGACCGACGGCCTGCGGGTTATCGACGTTGTCGAGGATCAGGAGCCACCGACCAGTCTGCTCCAGCTGCTCCCACACCACATCTGGCAGTCCGGCCCGACCCGCGCGGGCCTCCTCGAGCCGGGCTTCAGGAAGGCCGCATGCCAGAGCGGTGCGGGTCATCTGCTCGGCCAGCTCCTCGGGGTTGCGCCAGCGGATCCAGAACACGTTCCGCCCTTCTGTGCGGGCGACGTCAGCCAGCGCCGTGGCCAGGGTGGTCTTTCCGATTCCACCCACCCCGCACACCACCACGTACTTCCCTTGCGGCCGGGGCAGCAGCCGCCTCAACACGTCGAGTTCGATGTCCCGGCCGCGGACGGGGGCAGAGCCGTGGGGTGCGCGCAGGGAGGTCATGCCGCCCCCCAGGACCCGCCCCAGCGGCACTAACCTCACCGGTCCGCTGACCCCCACGGAATCGGTAGCGTCCAAACGGCGGCTAACGAGCCCCAACACCAGCGCGGCAACCGCCAGTGCACCGAAGACCGACCACACCACCCATGGGCTCGAGGCCCAGTTAGGCACGACGTTCGTAACGTAGTTCGTCACCAGACCCAAAGCGCACGTCGCCGCCGCTCCAGACCCGCTGACGAAGAAGCCCACCCGCGCGCGCATGCCACTGCCCACACCGACCCCCCGCCACACGACTCCGCTAGCCCAAGGATGCGCCACCTCGCATCGTCCCCGGAACCACCACGCGCCCTTCAATTGGCGACCCTGGTACTACCGTTGGCGCCGCCTTAGGAGCTCTAAGGGCAAAGAATTCGGCATGGTTGGCAGGCGCATCTCAGCATCAAGCCCAGCGCGAACAATGGAAAATGCAGGGACGCCGGGAGGCTTACCTGGCGGCCATCCCGCTGGTGTTCATGGGCGCCGAGGCCATGGCGGCCCTCGGAGCCTACGAGGGACTGACGGGGATGCTCGGGGCAGCGGTGCGCCACACTAGTCGGGCCCTTCCCCACCACGCTGCCGGGAGCGCCGGCCCGGTCGCGGCTGACATCACCAGATGACATCAACGACGAGGGACAGCCGCGGAACGCGGCAGCCGAAGTTGGACAGGGGCCGCCTGTCGCGGGGTCTCCTGGCAGGCTGACTGAGGCCTGGCCCGAACTTACAAGGCAGGTGTCGGCGGTGCGAACCGTCCCCTGCTCACCAGCCCCAGCGCACGGCGAAGGCCCAGATCATCGGGCATGACTCCGGAAACCTGGGCCTTGATGGAGTTCATGGGACTCGATGTACATGGGGCCGCGGTCGTCGCGCGGGTGGCAGCGTTCGTCCCCGCTGCTTGTCACGGCGTCGCTCGGCCGGGTTTCCCGTGAACAGGGCGGCGTACTCCGACGGGTGTCGGTGTACGCCGCCCTGGGTGCGTCACGTTGCGGGAGACGGCCCGCGTTGCCATGGCGGTTGCTTCGCGTCCTGGTGGGAAGCGACTACAGGCTGCGGGCGGTGATGTCGCCGTAGGAGGTGGTCGCGTGGATGTCCAGGTCGGCGGCGGCACCGTCGGTGTTCTTGAGGGTGTTGTGGATCCGGCCGTAGGCGGTGCCGGCGTCCAGGGAGGCGGAGGCTCCGCGGGCGGCGCCCACCGAGATCTGGCCGTGCTCGGTCCGCAGTGTGACGGTGCCGCGTACGGCTTCGGTGATGAGGAGGTCGCCCTTCTGGGTGCTGATCTCGGCGGGGCCGCCCAGGCGTCCGACGGCGATGTCGCCGGCGAGGACGGAGATGCGGGCGCTCTCGGCCTCGTCGAGCTTGACCGTGGCCTGCTGGCCCTCGAAGGCGACGTCGCCGAGCCGTCCCACGCCGCGGAGTTCGGCGGCGGCCGCCTTCGCCTCGATGCGCGAGCCCGTGGGCAGTTGGACCGTCACGTCGATGGACCCGGATGCGCCGAGGACCCGGTTCTTCGCCGCCGGGAGCTCGATCCGCAGCACGCCGTCGCGGTAGGCCACCTCGGCCTGCTCCGCCGCCTTCACGTCACGGCTCTTCGCGGCGTCCGCGGGCAGGACCTCGACGGTGGCGTCGGCCCGGTCGGCGGCGATGAACCGGATGCGTCCGGCCGGGACGTCGAGGACGGCCAGGATCGGGGCGGGGGTGTCGAACTTCTGCATCGTGCTCTCCTTCGTCTCCATCGGGCGCCGATGCGTCCCGGTGTTTCTGACAAAAGAAACGCTACGTTGCGTTTGCTGATGTGGCAACAGACTTGTTGCGCAACTAATCTGTTCTTGCAGGTCATTGCGGAGAATTCATTGCAATGGTTGTGGACGCAACGCAATGCCTCACTCTTGAGGCATTGCAATGGATGAAAGGTGAACGCTACAGAGAAGACCCCGCGGGCCACGAAGTAGGCCGCGATGGCCGGGAGGCCGACCCGCCGCCCGGGAGCGGGCGGCACCGACGCGCCAGGCCCAGATCCCCGACGGACGGCCGGCGTTGATGGTCACACGGCCCACCCGTCGCCACGGCCTCAGCCCGTTGCGGCCCGCCGCCAGACGGAGGCGAGGGCGATGCGCTGGAGTTGCCGCGTGGTCAGGACGGGTTCGGCCCGGGACGCAGGCAGTTGGTAAGCGGGCGCCTTGACCGCGGTGATCACCACGCGCAGGCCGTCGGTGCGCAGCGTGTCGACGGTCCATTCGACGGCGCCTGCTCCACCGTGTGACGACGGAGCCGTGTGGATGCCGACGCGCGTGCCGTCCGCGAGCGTGCGGGCGGAGTGGAACAGCTCGCCGAGGGCGGGGCTCCCGGGCTTCCACTACTGGACGTTGACGGCGATGAGACTCTCGCCCCGGCCGTCGTCGACTGTGAGGTGGCCGAAGCCGAGCGACCCGTCCTGCTGTGCGGTGCGCAGTGCCGGGGGCAGCAGGTCGGCGATGGTGTCCGTGATCTGACGGCCGGTCATCCTGGGGACGAGCGACGTTCCGGGGGGAGCGGTCCGCGGGACGGGCGCGGCGGACAGGACGGGCTTCCGGGCGGGGGAACCGGCGATGGCCGCGAGATCCTTCGCCGTCAGGGGAAGCGGGGACTCCCCGGCCGTCGGGCCCCCGGTGGCACCAGGGGCCTGTGAGACGAACACCTTGGCGCCGTCCTTGTGGGTGAGCAGCGTGGTCAGCACGTCCGCCCCCGACGGTCGCTTCTCGTCCACCGGGGACCGGTCCTGCGTGAGCAGGGCTCCGTCGGACAGCCGGGCCTGCGTGCAGTGGCTGTACGGGTGGTAGGCCGAGTCGGGGCACGTCGAGAACTGCTCGGGCACCGGAAGCGGGTACCGGTTCACGGTGACCGTGAGCCGTGCCGCCCGTCCGCCCCTGGTGAAGACCACCTGGGCGGAGGGCGGCCGGCCGGTCTTGCCGTCCGGTTCCTAACCGTACTGCTCCGAGAGGGTGCCCTCGGGCAGCACGGTTCTCAGGATGTCCAGCATCTGCCGGGCCGACCCCTGGGTGGGCGCGGAAGCGTCGGGCTGCTTTCCCGTGTGCGGGGAGCCGCACCCGGCGAGCGCGAGGACTGCCAGGCCGGCGGCGAGGAGCGTCCTCGCGGCCGGTCCGTGCGATCCCCTTGCCGGGGTGCCGGCCGCCGGCGGCAGGTCGTGCCTACGGGGCGGCGGCCCCTGGCCGTCCGAGTCGCCCTTTCGTGACGGCGAGCCGGACGGTCGCACGGTGGGACGTTCGCGCTTCATGGGGTCGGTCGGCATCGCTTCAGGTCAGATTCCGGGGTGGGAGATCGAGCTGATGGCGTCGCTGTACGGGTAGCTCAGGTTGCTCCACTGCGAGTTGGGGGCCCAGTAGCCGTAGGTGCCCTGGAAGTTGTAGTCGTTCCAGGTCTCCATGGCCTGCGTGCCCGTCCGTAGCGACTGGATGTTGTCGTTGAGGTCGATGCCGATGGTGGTGATCTTGGCCAGGCGGGGTACGTCCTTGTAGCCCCGGCTCGGGCCGTTGGTGCAGTTCACGAAGCCGGGGTCCCTGCACAGGCTCCAGTTGCCCTCGCCGGCGGCCGGCGCGGCGGCGGCGGAGCCGGCGGCGGCACCGAGGACGCCGACGGTACTTCGCGGGCAGCTCGCCGGTGCCGCACATCGGGCGAGCGAAGCGGCTCCTCAAGGCCCGCGTTCGTTGCCGCAGGCGGGGCCCGGCGACGTCGCCCCGCGTCGGTGCGTCCGGCTCAGATCTTTCCCGTGAGCACGCGGATGCGGTGACCCAACACCCGTCCGAGGGCGGCAGTGAAGCGAGGGTGGAGGGGCGGCCAGTCGTCGAACTGGAAGCCCAGGTAGGCGAAGGCGAAGTGGTCGCCGGTCCACTCCCAGTCGGGGAGCGGTGTGGGGTGGGCGCACGCCGGGCAGTCGAGGTCGGCGGCGCCCGTGGTGTACGAGGTGTCGACGGTCTCGACGGTCTCGACGGGCCAGGCGGACGTAGCGCACTGGCAGCGGGGGCAGACGGCCGAAGGGATTTCGTCCGGGCCGGCGACGAAGACCGTACGGCCCCTGACCACCTGGACCTCGCCTCCGGGCTCCTCCTCCAACTCCCTGATCCGGGCACGCCAGTCCCAGGGGACCAGGTCGACCGTCTCCCGCCAGCGTGGACCGGCCAGGTGTGCCACGCCGTCCCGCCACGGCACCGGGCGGATGAAGCCTTCGGCCTCGAGCCAGCCCCTGCCCCGCAGGCCCCACACGTCCGCCTCCTCCGCCGAGGCGTCCAGGTCCACGACGGTCTGCCGGTAGGTACCCACAGCCCCCTCCCCCCTCGCGCCCTGCAGCCGAGCTTACGGACGGCGAAGGTCAGGTGATCCGGCGGTCATGACCGCGCCTCGACGCCGAGTTCGGTGAGCAGCCCCATGATGCGCTGCTCGATCTCGTCGCGGATCGGGCGGACGGCGTCGACGCCCTGGCCTGCGGGGTCGTCCAGCTGCCAGTCGAGGTAGCGCTTGCCGGGGAAGTACGGGCAGGCGTCCCCGCAGCCCATGGTGATGACCACGTCGGAGGACCGCACCGCTTCGGTGGTGAGGACCTTGGGGACCTCGGCGGAGATGTCGATCCCGGCTTCCTCCATGGCCTCCACCACGGCGGGGTTGACCGCGTCGGCGGGGGCGGAGCCGGCCGAGCGGACCTCGACCCGGTCCCCGGCGAGGTGGGTGAGGAAGGCGGCGGCCATCTGGGAACGGCCGGCGTTGTGGACGCAGACGAACAGCACGGACGGGACGGCGGGAGTGCTCACGAGGTTCCTTGATCAGAGGCTGGTGGCGGCGAGTCCGGGCTCGGCGACGGGCGTCGCGGCTTGGGCTGTGCGTCCGAAGAGGACGGCGACCAAGGCCATGCCGAGGGCGGCGCCGACGAGCTGGGCGGCGACGAAGGGCCCCACGGAGGCGGGGGCGATGCCGGCGAAGGTGTCGGAGAAGGCGCGGCCGATCGTCACGGCGGGGTTGGCGAAGCTGGTGGACGAGGTGAACCAGTAGGCGGCGCCGATGTAGCAGGCGACCGCTGCCGGGGCGAGGCGCTGCTGCCCGGTACGACCAAGGCCGAGGACGAGCAGGATCAGGCCCGCGGTCGCGACGACCTCGCCCAGCCACAGGTGGCCGGCGGACCGGTCGTGCGCGGACCAGGCCACCAGGGGTTCGGCGAACATCGCGTCGGCCAGGACGGCCCCACCGACGGCGCCGGCGACCTGCACGAACACGTAGGCAGCGGCCTCACGCGGAGAGGGCCCGCTTCCGGTGGCGCGGCCCGTCCACCAGGCGGCGACGGTGACGACGGGGTTGAAGTGCGCGCCGGAGACGGGTCCGAGCAGGACGATGAGCACGCCCAGGCCGAACACCGTCGCGAGGGAGTTGGCGAGCAGTTGAACGCCGACGTCCCGGGAGAGCTGGGTGGCCTGGATGCCCGAACCCACCACGACCGCGACCAGGGCGGCCGTGCCGACGAACTCGGCCGCGACCCGCCGGCCGAGGGAAGCGGTCATCCGAGGACCCCGGCGGCAGCCGGTTCGGCCGGCGCCTGAAGGAGCGCGGAGAGCCGCGCCAGCGCGGGCGGCAGCACCCAGTAGTAGACCCAGGTGCCGCGCCGCTCGGAGCCGACCAGCCCGGCTTCGCGGAGCACCTTCAGGTGGTGCGAGATCGTCGGCTGCGACACGTCGAACGGCCCGGTCAGGTCGCACACGCAGGCCTCGCCGCCCTCGTAGGAGGCGATCAGCGACAGCAGCCGCAGTCGCACGGGGTCCGACAGCGCCTTGAACATGCGCGCGAGGTCGACCGCGTCCGCCTCACCGAGGGGTTCGCGGACCATCGGCGAGCAGCACGCGACGGCCTGGTCGTCCTGCCCGAGGATCCGCAGCTCTGATTTCGACATGTGTCTATGTTGACGGATGTCGATCCAGCTGGCAACCTCGGGCTGGTCGAGCTGTATCGATGATTGTCGATACAGAAGCAGATGGCAGATAGCAGATGAGGGAGACCGTCATGTCCCGTGTTCAGCTCGCCCTGCGCGTCGCCGACCTCGAGGCGTCCATCGCGTTCTACTCCAGGCTCTTCGGCGTCGAGCCCGCCAAACTCCGCCCCGGCTACGCGAACTTCGCCATCGTCGAGCCCCCGCTCAAGCTCGTCCTGATCGAGGGCGAGGACGGTCAGGACACCCGCCTGGACCACCTCGGCGTCGAGGTCGCCTCCACCGAGCAGGTCGCCGCCGCCACCGGGCGGCTCCAGGACGCCGGTCTGGCCACCTTCGAGGAGAACGACACCTCCTGCTGTTACGCCCTCCAGGACAAGGTCTGGGTCACCGGCCCCGGCAGGGAGCCGTGGGAGGTCTACGTGGTCAAGGCCGACGCCGACACCCTCGGCAAGAGCGCCGAGGGCGTCCCGGCCGCCGAAGGCGCCGGCTGCGCCTGCGGCCACGGCACCACCGCTCATCGCGATCGCCCGACGATGACCGGCTGCTGCTGAACGTCACCGCTCCGCACGGCTTTTGGCCACGTCGTGGCGTCATGTGCACGACCCACGACGGCCGTACGGGGGCAGACGATCGACCTTACGATTGCACTTACGTGCGGGCGCTGATGCGTCACCTCGCCAACGTGGGGATAGGGCCTGTCCCGGAGGGATGTGATGACGTCACTCGGATTCCCAAGGCTGCGGGAACGCGTAAGGGAGTTGTCGGACGAGCAGCGGTACGCGGACGCGTACCGCCTCGTCACCGACGAGGGGCCGCAGTTCACCGAGAACGAATCGGATGTCTACTACCTGCGGTCGTGCGCGGCCGCACGGATGGGTGATGCCGAGCTTGCCGTGGCGCTCTTGCGGGAAGCCCTGGCGCGGGGCCACTGGTACGGCGAAGTGCTACTGCGTCAGTCGCCGTCCTGGGAGTTCTTGCAGGGTACGGCCGACTTCGAGGAGGCGGCGCGTGAAAGCACGGCTCGCCTGCGGGCCGCCTGCGGCCCGACACGCTCCCTCGCCATGGGCCACGAAACCGGGGCGGAGCCGTACCGCGCGGTCGTCGCTCTGCATGGCAACGGCGGGAACGCCCACGAATCGATGAGCGGCTGGCGAGGGGTCGTGGGCGCAGGCCGACTGCTCGTGGCCTTCCAGTCCTCGCAGTGGATCGCACGGAATCGCGCTGTCTGGGACGACGAGGCCGTGGCCTTGCGGGACGTCCGCGAACAGTACGCGGCGCTGACGACGGATCACCGGTTGGACCCGGATCACCTGGTCGTCGCGGGCTTCTCCATGGGCGCCGAGACCGCCTTGCGCACGGCGCTCGAAGGGAGCGTCCCGGCCCGTGGCTTCGTCCTGCTGGGGATGGCCGGGCCGCGTACGGCCCATCCCGCGTCCTGGTTGCCGTTCATCGAGAAGCGGCACCGGAGCGGCCTTCCGTTGCGCGGCTCTTTCTTCGTGGGCGCGGACGACGATGGCGGCGTGCGGTACGAGAAGCTGTCCGCACTCGCCGGTTTCCTCACCTCGCAGGGAGTCCCCTGCGAGGTGGAAGTGCTGCCGGGACTCGGGCACGAGTATCCGGGCGACCTTCTCCCCCACATCAGGCGGGCACTCGCCTTCATCCACTCGGACGACCGGGGACACACCATCGCCGACGTTCCTTAGTCCGCTTCGTAGGGCGCAGCAGGCGCCCAGGGGCGCCCGGCGTCACGGCCGGCCGGGCGCGCTGTTCCCCCACACGGCGCGCCCGGCCTGCCCTTGCGGGCGTGCGCCCGCACTCAGCCTTCCGTGACCCGGATGATCGTCTTGCCGGGGGTGCGGCGCCCCTTGTGGGTGAAGGCTGCGGGTGCCTCGGACAGGGGCAGCACATCCCCGACGATCGGCTTGAGTCGTCCGTCCCGGACCCGCTGGACGAGGTCCGCGAGACGTGCCCGGTCGGCCTCGACGACGAAGAAGACGGCCCGCCCGTCGTCGGGCTGGACGGCTGGTGGCTCCACGATGGTGACGAGCGTGCCGCCGGCGCGGACCAGCGCCGTCGAGCGTTCGAGGATGTCGCCGCCGAACACATCGAGTACCAGGTCGACCTTGCCGACGTCTTCGAGCCGGTCGTTCTCCAGGTCCACGTACGCGTCCGCGCCCAGATCGAGCGCGGTGCTCCTGCCCGCGGCCCGGCCGGTGCCGATCACCCGGGCGCCCGCCTCGCGTGCCAGCTGCACGGCGATCGACCCGACCCCGCCCGTGGCACCGTGGATCAAGACGGTCCGGCCCGTGGTGAGCTGTCCGTGGTCGAAGAGGCCCTGCCATGCGGTCAGCCCGGAGATCGGCAGCGCGGCGGCCACCGTGTGGTCGACGTCCGCCGGGAGCGGAGCGAGATTGCGGGCCTCCACCGCGACGTACTCGGCCAGTGAGCCGTTCCTGGTCCAGTCGGCCAGACCGAACACCCGCTGGCCCACGGTCAGGCCCGTGGTTCCGTAGCCCAGTTCGGCCACGACGCCCGACAGTTCGTGCCCGGGTACGGTCGGCGTCCGGTCACGGCCGGCCCGGTCGGACCAGGTTCCCGGCCACTCGAGCTCCCCCGGTGTGAAGCCCGCGGCGTGCACCCGCACGATGACGTCGTTCTCGGCGGCGTGCGGGTGGGGCATGTCCGTGAGCGAGAGCCCATCGGCTCCGGCGTTCCGGTCCCGAGCGGTGACGGCTTGCATGACAAGTCCTCTCTTAAGGAAATTTACACATCAGAATTTCGCCGACACGGAAAGACCATTCGCTGTTCGGCGCGCACGAGAATCCATGACCACACCAAGATATCGACACCATCGCAGAAAATTGTTCTGTGCTTTGTCATGAATTCCCTCTGCCATCAACAAACACTCAGTGAGCGATCCCTTCGCCATGAGGTCGGCTCCGACTCCCGGTCCGCGGGTGCGCGCGTATCCGGCCCCCGAGAGGCCTGTGAGCACGTGACCGGCCGGCGTGGAGGGCGGCACCCATGGAGAGCACCCCGACGAACCCGACGTACAGGTAGCCCGTGGTCTCCAGCCCCCAGACGGGAGCCGCGAACCCCGCCGCGAGGGCGGGGAGGCTGAGCGCCGCGTAGCTGATCACGTAGACGGCGGAGAAGACCTCCGACCGCGACTTCGCGCTCGTGACCTCGCTGATCGCGCGGAGGGTGCCGTTGAAGGTCAGGCCGACCCCGAGCCCCGCGACGACCGCTCCGATCGCAAAGGCGACCGCTGACGCGAGAGCCATCGCGACCGCCAGTCCGGCCGCGCCCAGGGCCAGGGCCACCGCTCCCAGCAGGGTGGCGAGCCGAGCCGTGTGCCGCACGGACCACAAGCCGCCCACGCTGTTGGCCAGGAACAGCACTGCGATGCTCACTCCGCCCGCGGCGCCGGACCGCACGTGCAGGACGTTGCCCACCAGCGATGGGGTGAGCGCGAGGAACAACCCCGTGACGGACCACCCTGCGACGAGGGCGGGGACGGAGGCGAGAAACGCCGGCCGGGCTTCCCGGGGGACCCGGACCCTGGGGCGCAGCAACGCCAGTCCGCCGGCGCGCGGGGCGCGCGTCTCGGGCATCGCGGGGACGACCGCGACCAGCACCACGAAAGTGCAGGTGAGGACGGGAAAGACGTACGCGTCGGGACGCGAGGTGAACGGGATCAGCAACCCCACCGTCGCCGCGCCGGCGGCCATGCCGAAACTCGTGCCCACCGCCGTCATCGTCGGCCCCAGATGCGGACGTCCCGTGGGCGAGAGCTCGACCAGACCGGCGGCGAGACCACCCGTGGCCGCCCCGGTGGCGATGCCCTGCACCACCCGCGCGACCAGGAGGGACACGACGCCATCGGCCGTCCAGAAGATCGCCGTGCTGACCGCCGCCACCAAGAGGGCGGCGGCCAGCACCGGACGGCGGCCCACGTGGTCGCTCAGCGATCCGACCGTGAGCAGGGCACCGAGCAGACCCACGACGTACACCGCGAAGACCACCGTCAGCATCGTGACCGACAATCCCCAACGCGCCCGGTACAGGGGGTAGATCGGTGAGGGTGCGCTCGCCGTGGCCATCATCACCACGTTCGCGGAGACGAGAACGGTGAAGGCGGCGCCTCGTCCGAGACGGACGCCGGCGCGACACCGATTCACGTGTTTCATCACGTTGTCTACTACGGCTCTCTGCTCAGCTCGACCAGGGCGCGCCCATGATGCGCTCGACCGTGGTCGTACGACGGAAGCCGGGGATGAAGTGCTCCAGAACGTCCGCGTTCACGGTCCCGTTCGTGGTCTCCGGGCGGTGCTGGAGTCCGTCGACGAAGGCCTGCAGGAACTCGTTCTTGAAGTCGCCCCGCGGATGGAGGGCGATCACCTCTTCCACCTGGGCGCGGTCCAACTCGTCCAGGCCCAGGCCGAGCACGTCGGTCAGCACGCCGAGATTTGTGATGGCGATCTCCGGGCCCATCCGGTCGGGAATTCCCGGTGTCGTGTGCAGCGCGATGGCCGTCCAGACCACGTCGGCGGCCGTGGCCGGGAAACCGCGTTCCAGCATGAACTTGCGCGCGTGGTCGGCTCCGTCGACCTCGAAGCGCTGCTCCACGTCGGAAAAGGGCGTCATGAGGCCGGTGTCGTGGAACATGGAGGACAGGTAGAGCAGCTCCGGGTCGGGGTCAAGTCCGAGCCTGCGGGCATGAATGGCGCCGAAGACGAAAACGCGCCGGGAGTGATGGTAGATGAGGGGGCTGGTCGTCTCCTGAATGAGTCGGGTGGCTTCGGCGACCGCGGCTGTTTCGGGAATCTCTACGCCGGCGATGATCTCGGTCATGACCTCTGCGCTTTCTGATATCGGTGTGTTATGAAGGAACGGTGCCTCCGACTTCCACACTGCCGACCACCGGGCGTCCGGCGCCACCGCAGTCCCGCCACGAGTCACCCGAATCCGGACGGGCGGAGAATGGGGTTGTGAAGCCTGCCGCGCATCAGGTCGTGATCCTCGTCTACGACGGGGTCACGTTGCTGGACGTCGCCGGCCCCGCGGAGGTGTTCGCGGAAGCGAACCGGTTCGGGGCCGACTACCAGGTCGTGCTGGTCTCACCGACCGGGGACGACGTCGCCTCGTCCATCGGGGTCAGGATCGCCGTCTCCGGCGCCGCCACGGAACGTGCCCCCCATACGTTCCTGGTGGCCGGCTCGGACCTCTACCCGCGCAACGCCGTCGCCCGTGACCTGCTCGAAGCGGCGCAGACACTGGCCGTCAAGGCCGACCGAGTCGCGTCGATCTGCACCGGGGCATTCGTCCTCGGCGCCGCCGGTCTCCTGGACGGCAAGCGTGCGACGACGCACTGGAAGGTCACGGACCAACTCGCGGCCCGGCACCGGGCCAGCCGCGTCGAGCCCGACGCGATCTACGTCCGTGACGGCACCACGTACACCTCGGCGGGCGTGACCGCCGGCATCGACCTCGCGCTGGCACTCGTCGAGGAGGACTACGGCCCTGATCTGACCCGCGACGTCGCCCGTTCCCTGGTGGTGTATTTGCAGCGTTCGGGAGGCCAGTCCCAATTCTCGGCCCCGCTGCAAGGACCACCGCCCCGCTCCCCTGCCATCCGCAGGATCACCGACCTGGTGACGGCCGATCCCGCGGGCAATTACTCGGTCGGCGAGCTCGCCAAGCACCTCAATTTGAGTCCTCGGCACCTCACCCGGCTCTTTCGCGACGAACTTTCCACCACGCCGGCCCGGTACGTGGAGACGGTCCGGTTCGACATGGCGAAGGCCCTGCTCGACCAAGGGCACACCGCGACCCAGGTGGCATCCCTCGCCGGATTTCCGAGTTACGAGAGCATGCGAAGGGTTTTCGTGAGGAAAATGGCGATAAGCCCCGCCGCGTATCAGCGCCGCTTCAGGACCGCGCACCGCGCCGAAACAGGGCAGCAGTGAGAATTCCTCGCATTTGCTGAATCGATGTGTCGGATCCGCACAAGCGGCACGGCAGACTCCTCGCACGCCAGGATCCGCGCCATCAGCGCCGGTCGGGCTCCGCTTCGTCATCCTGGCCCGGCTCGCGGGTGGCGAGGGGAAGGAGGCCGCCGACGCGGACGGCCTCCTCCTCGCCGAGCATGGCGCTCAGGACGACGCCGTCGTGCGGTGTTCGGTCCCCCCTTCGATGCGGCTCGAGCGCCAAGATACGAGCAATCCATGGCAGGCTCATGTCGCATGATCGATGAATTCGCGAAGGACAACCTGCACGGGAGACTGCGGCGGGACCGCAAGGCGCTGCTCTGGAAACTCGACGGCTTGTCCGAATACGACGCCCGCCGGCCTTTGACAGCGACCGGGACCAACCTCCTTGGCCTGGTCAAACACGTGGCCACCGTCGAGGCCAGGTACTTCGGCGAGGTCTTCGACCGCCCTTCCCCGGAACCGCTGCCCCGGTGGCAGGACTCCGACGGCAGCGATCTGTGGGCGACCGAGGACAAGACCCGCGATCAGATCACCGGGTTCTACCGGCGCACGTGGGAACACTCGGACGCGACGATCAACGAGCTTCCCCTCGACGCCCCCGGCCACGTGCCGTGGTGGCCGGAGCCTTATGCCGACACGAACCTGTTCGCCATCATGGTCCATGTCCTCGGCGAGTCCATCCGGCACGCCGGGCACGCCGACATCCTGCGCGAGGGCCTCGACGGCCGGACCGGGTTGCGCGCCGAACACGAGCAGCAGATCGACGAGGAAGCCCGTGCAGCCCACTGCGCGAAGATCGAGCAGGCCGCCAGGTCGGCCGCACGAGTCAAGGCGTAGAGGTTGTCCCCCGTGAAGTGATGTTCGTGCGGCATGACGCCGGTCATGGGTGCTGAGCTACCCGATCCGGCTTTCGGACGCACGCGCAGGGACGGCCCCCACGTCCGCAACCACGACGGCGAGCAGTTGAAGGAGTCCGTATGACACAGGCTGAGCAGAACAACCGCCCGCCACGGCGCATCGACGAACTTCAGGACGTCTACGACTTTCTGGACGAGGTGCGCCTTCGCCCTGGCATGTTCGTCCGCGGGGGCTCCCTGCAGCACCTCGACTCGACGCTGTACGGGTATCGCCTGGCCATGGGCATCCACGGCATCGAGGAGGACTTCCCCTTCTGCGAACCGGGTGCGGAACCCCCCTTCAGCCGGTGGCTTTGCCAACGCAACGGCGAGGAAAGCTCGCTGGGCTGGTCGACGCAGATCGAGCGCGAGGCCGAGGCCACCGGAACACCGGCGATCGAGCTGTTCTTCAGCCTGCTCGACCAGTTCCGAGCCGAGCACGATCAATCGGCGCGGTAGCTCTCTCCAGGGATGGCGTCGCTCCGCCGGTCGCCGGCGCCCACGCGGGGTCAGTCTTCGGCTCCGGCCGCCGGCTTTTGCCATGGCCACCGCCCGGTGATCTCGAGCTCGAGGGAAAAGCTGAGGAAGGTCCGGATGCCCACGATCACGGCCAGCACTCCGACGCTTGCGTACGTCGGTGCGACGGCGACCGTGCGGATGATGTCGCCGGCTACGAGGAACTCCAGACCCAGCAGGATCGAACGCCCGACGCGACGGCGATAGTCGCGGTACACGCCCGCCTGTCGGCGACCGAGCCGGACAGCCGCGAGAACGGTCGCCAAGAGCGTTCCCACGACGATGACGGCCACGCCCGCGGCGTCAACGGCTCGACCGGCCAGCTCCACGATGTGTTGGAGCTCCACGGAATCCCCTCTCGCACCGACCCGAATCCGCTCGCCTATGGTCCGCAATCTCTATTGCTACCGCACTGCACTCCCCGCGCAGTGGACCGGCGACCGTCGACGGCGCACTGTTTCCCGGCTGCGAGTTCCTCAGCGCATTCCATCGAGCACTTCGTCAGTCGACAGCAACGCATGGGCGAAGAAGCGGTAGTTGATGATCGCCGCCTGATAGCCGTCGCCCCATTCCGGGTGCCGGGGTCCGGCTGTCGCATCCCTGACCACGGCCACCTCAAATCCCTCCTCGATGAGGTGGCGCATGTGGGACTCGACGCACATGTTCGCCAGCATCCCGCCGAGAACGATCCTTTGCATTCCCCGCTTGCGCAGTTGCAGCACCAAGTCGTTGGATTCCGGGCCGAATACCTTGTGCGGGCTGGCGACCACCGTTCTGCCGTCTTCGATATAGGGCTTGAAGCGGTCCAGCCAGTCTGCCCCGGAGTTTCGGAACCCGGTCAGATCGAGCTGTCCCGCCCGTGCGAACGTGTGGGTCTCCAGCTCGCTCGTCTCGAGCGGCCCGTTCATTCGCCATCCGTTGTCGGTCGGGTAGAAGTAATGGGGCGAGATGAAGACCTCATAACCGCCCGCCTTGGCCGCCTCGAAGATTCTCTCCATATTCTCGACGGTTCTGTTCTCCGTGACACTCGCCCCCACCGCGTCCCAGTTCGCTCCGTTCTCGCTCAGCACGTCGTTCTGTGGGTCAATGAACACGACCGCCGTGTCGGTATTCCTGATTTCCACCTGGTGCTCCTCACGCGACAACAAACCACTGGCGTGATAAGTATCGGTACAGCGGATGTCCTTCCGAAGCACATTCCGGCCCGGAGCCGCGAGGCCCCTTCCTGCGGAGGGGCCGTCCCGGCCATTCGGCCCTCCGTTCCACCTTGCCCCATCGCGGGGCGTTCTGCATCGGTGAATTGCTGCACCTCGGTCGTCGTCCCTGCCCTCCCCGGCGAAGCTCGGGCGGCCGTGAATCCCGACATCACTTGATCAGCGGCTGGTCACATGTGACGGCCGCCGGTCACCTCGATGACCGTCCCCGTGAGGTACGACGCGAGGTCCGATGCGAGGAAGAGCGCCACCGAGGCCACCTCCGAGGCCTCGCCGGCGCGTCGCATCGGGATCTCGGCGAGTTTCGCGTCCCAGATGTGGGCCGGCATCGCCTCGGTCATCGGCGAGCGGATCAGACCCGGGGCGATGGCGTTCACCCGCACGCCGTGGTGGGCCATCTCCTTGGCGGCGGCCTTGGTGAGCCCGATGATTCCGGCCTTTGCCGCCGAGTAGTTGGTCTGGCCGACGAAGCCGACCTTGCCGGAGATCGAGGAGAGGTTCACGATCGCGCCGGAGCGCTGTTCGCGCATGACGGCGGCAGCCAGTCGGGTGCCGTTCCAGCAGCCCTTGAGGTGTACGGCGACGACCTGCTCGAACTGCTGCTCGGTCATCGTCCGCATGGTCGCGTCACGGGTGATGCCCGCATTGTTGACCATCACATCGAGTCCGCCGAACGTCGAGACGCACAGGTCCACGGCGCTCTGGATGTCCGCCGCGGCGGTGACGTCGCACGCCACCGTCACGACCCGGTCGCCTGCGTCGAGGCGCTCTGCGGCACTGTGGGCGGCGTCGGCGTCGCGGTCGGCGATGACGACCCGAGCGCCTTCGCGCAGGAACGTCTCGACCGTCGAGAGCCCGATGCCCTGGGCGCCTCCGGTGACGATGGCGGCGCGGTCCCTCAGCAGACCCATCGATGTCCTCCAGGAATGGTGTGTGCGGCCGGCGTGCGCCCGTACGTGTCCGGGTCGAGCCGGCCGAGCGCGTCGGAAAGGTGGGAGTCGGAGTGGTTCACGAGTGGTGCGACGAGCAGCAGATGGGCGAGGTGGTCGACGTCGAACCGCAATGACGCCAGGTCGGGTTCGGTCAGTTCGTGGGCGCCGGAGCCGCGGTGGGCCGCCCGTGATTCGGCGCCGTACGACGGTTGCAGGGCCTGTCCCGGGCCGGCCGTCAGCAGGGTGGTGCCGCGGCACTCCGCGTCGGCGACGAACGCCCTGTCACGGGTCCGGGCGTATGCGAGGGCACGCCCGAGGACCGCCGGTTCGAGGAAAGGGAGGTCCGCCGGGAGAGAGGCCACGGCGCACCGGGGGTGGATCGCCCGGGCCGTCCGCTCGCCCTGCCGGAGGGCCTCGTTGAGGCCGGGGCCGTCGGTCAGGACGGGGCGCACGTCGAGGTCGTCGACGGTGTCGAAGTCCTGGAGGCGGTCGAGTACGACGATGACCTCGCCGACCCCGGGTGCCGTCCGTGCGGCCGTCACGGTGTCGCGGAGCAGGGCGCGGGCGACGCTCCGCCGGTCCCGCGGGCCCAGTTCGAGGCGGCTCTTGGCCAGTCGGAGGTCCTTCTGGGGGATGACGATCACCCAGTTCGACCGCCTCATCGGAGGAACCCGACGCTCAGCGGCAGGGCGCGGTGCACCTCGGTGTCGAACCCGAGCGCGGCCTGAGCGCGCTCGGCGGTGACGTCGTCGTAGGTGGTGGTGCGCTGCCGTGTGGTCCGGCCCGCCGCGGCCGCCAGTTCCTCGATGCCGGCGATCGTCCGCATCGACCCGTTGGTCGATCCGGCCATGCGGCTGATGGTCTCCTCCATCAGCGTGCCGCCGAGGTCGTTGGCTCCGCCGCGCAGCATGTCGACGCAACTCTCCGGATCGAGCTTCACCCAGGAGCAGGCGATGTTGTCGATGTGGCCGTGCATGAGGAGCCGTGCCAGTGCGTGGACGGCACGGTTGTCGCGCCGCGTCGGGCCCGGACGGGCGATGCCCGCCAGGTAGATGGGCGAGTTCTGGTGCACGAAGGGCAGCGGTACGAACTCGGTGAATCCGCCGGTCTCCTGCTGCAGCTGGACCAAGGTCCTC
This sequence comes from Streptomyces sp. PA03-6a, assembly GCF_033792765.1. NCBI lineage: Bacteria > Bacillati > Actinomycetota > Actinomycetes > Kitasatosporales > Streptomycetaceae > Streptomyces > Streptomyces sp. PA03-6a. The sequence goes on from NZ_JARAVK010000060.1 coordinate 19,987, forward strand.
ATGTGGTCGACCCAGTGGCGCGGCTCGTCGACATGGCCGTACATCATGGTCGCGGTGGTCCTGATGCCGAGTTCGTGCGCGGTCCGGATGACCCGGATCCACTCCCCCGCCGGGAGTTTGCCCTTGGTGAGCACCCATCGGACCTCGTCGTCGAGGATCTCGGCGGCTGTGCCCGGGACCGAGTCGAGGCCCGCGGCCCGTGCTTCGCTGAGCCATTCGGAGACCGGGATCCCCATGCGGGAGGCGCCGCTGATGATCTCCATCGGTGAGAAGGCGTGAAGGTGGATCTCCGGGCAGCGCCGCTTCACCTCGCGGGCCAGGTCGAGGTGGACGGTGCTGGGCAGGCCGGGGTCGATGCCCCCTTGCATGCAGATCTCCGTGGCTCCCACCGTCCACGCCTGCTCGACGCGCTCCCCCACCTCGTCGAGCGAAAGGCGGTAGGCGTCCGCGTCGCTGGCCCGTTGTGCGAAGGCGCAGAACCGGCAGCCGACGTAGCAGACGTTGCTGAAGTTGACGTTCCGGTTGACCACGTAGGTGACGACGTCACCGACCGCCGTACGTCGGACCTGGTCGGCGAGCAGGCACAGCACGTCGAGCTCGGGGCCGTCGGCGTAGGCCAGCGCGAGCGCCTGGTCGCGGGTGAGACCCGCCGGGTCGCGTTCGGCGGCGCGCAGGGCCGCGGCGACGTCCGAGTCCAGCCGGTCGGGGGCGGTGGAACCGGGCGACGTCGACCTGTCCTTCAGCTCGTCCGCCAGCACCTGCCAGTCGCCGAAGGCTTGGTCGAAGTCGCCGCGCGCGGTCGTCCGCCGGCCTTCCCGGTCGATCGCGACGTGGAGGTCGGTGCGGCCGGAGGACACCGCTTCGGCCGCCTCCTGCCAGGGCAGGCCCGACGGGGTCACATCGGCCGCGAGGCCGGTGGCCGGGTCCGCCAGTGCCTGCAGGTGCGGTCGTACTCGGGCGTCCGCCCAGGGGCCGCCCGCGCGCAGGTACTCCGGCTGTACCGCCAGCCGCTCGCGGAGGTCGAACCCGGCCTCGGCGGTCAGTTCCGCCAGCCGCGCCAGCTGCGGCCAGGGCCGCTCCGGGTTCACATGGTCCGGTGTGAGGGGCGAGACCCCGCCCCAGTCGTCGACACCGGCCGCCAGCAGGAGGCGCAGTTCCTCGGGGTGGGAGAGGTTGGGAGGGGCCTGGACCCGCATCCGTGGGCCGAGCAGGATGCGTGCCACCGCGATCACGGCGAGGTACTCCTCGAAACCGGCGTCCGGGGCGGCGCGCATCGCCGTGCCGGGCTTGGCCCTGAAGTTCTGGACGATCACCTCCTGGACGGCGCCGTACTGCCGGGCGATCCGGCGGATCTCCAGGAGGGAGTCGACGCGGTCCTCGGGACCCTCCCCGATGCCGACCAGGATGCCGGTGGTGAAGGGGATGCTGGTCCGCGAGGCGTCCTCGATGACGCGCAGGCGCACCGCAGGTTCCTTGTCGGGCGAGCCGTGGTGGCACCCGCCCGGCTCGGCCCACAGCGAGCGGGCGGTGGTCTCGAGCATCAGGCCCATGGATCCGGCCACGGGCTTGAGCCTCTGCAGCTCCGCCCAGCTCATCACGCCGGGGTTGAGGTGCGGGATCAGCCCGGTCTCCTCGAGCACGAGGATCGCCATCGCGCGGACGTAGGACAGGGTGTCCTCGTAGCCGCGGGCCTCCAGCCAGGACCGCGCCGCCTTCCAGCGGTCCTCCGGCCGGTCGCCGAGGGTGAAGAGGGCTTCCTTGCAGCCCAGTCGGGCGCCCTCACGGGCGATGTCGAGCACCTGGTCCGGCGTGAGGTAGGGCTCGTCGAGCCGGCCCGGGGTGGTGGCGAAGGTGCAGTAGTGGCACCGGTCCCGGCACAGCCGGGTGAGCGGGACGAAGACCTTCTTGCTGTACGTCACGACGCCGGGGCGGCCCGCGTCCTCCAGGCCCGCCGAGCGGACGGAGGCAGCGATCTCGCACAGCCGGGTGAGGTCGTCTCCACGCGCTCCGAGCAGGGCGGTGGCCTCGTCGCGGTCGATGCTCTTGCCGGCGCGCGCTCGGGCCAGCGCACGGCGTACGGGTGCGGCGGTCATCGCGGCCCCCTCACGTGGAGATCGGCGCGCATCAGCCGGCTCGCAGACCCATGGAGCGGGCGATGACGTTGAGCTGAACGGCGGGCGGGCCGGCGACCACCCGGGCGATGATGCCGTCGCAGTGGTGCATCGGCAGGGTGTGGTCGCGGACGTACCCGTACGCGCCCTGGATCTGCATGGCCAGCGCGGACGCCTCGGCGTAGATCTGCCCGCTCAGGAACTTGGCCATGGTGCTCTCCACTTCGCAGGTCAGGCCCGCGTCGAAGAGGCCGGCCGAGCGCCGCACGGCGCATCGGGCGGCGTCCAGCCGGACGAACATCTCCGCCAGCGGGAGCGTCACGCCCTGGTAGGAGGAGATGGTGCGGCCGAACTGCGCTCGCTCGTTGGCGTAGGTGACGGTCATGTCCAGCACCGATCCGACACTGCCGAGGAAACCGGAACTGATCATGATCCGTTCCAGTACGAGTCGCTCCTTGAGGATCTGCCAGCCCTGTCCCGGCCGGCCGAGCAGTGCGGAGTCGGGCAGGTGGACGTCGTGCAGGAACACCTCGTAGATGCCGCTGATGTTGCGGCCCAGGGCCGGCAAGCGGCGGAGCTCGACCGACGGGTGGTCGGCGGGCACCAGGAAGACGGCCAGGTCGTCGCGCTTGCGTCCGCCGTCGCCGACCTTGACGAGCACCTCCATGACGGTGCCGGGGAGGCCCGCGCCCTCGCAGTAGGTCTTCTGGCCGTTGAGCACCCAGCCGCCGTCGACCCGCTCGGCCCTGGTGGAGACGCTCGCGGCGTCCGACCCGACGTCGGGCTCGCTCACCGCGATCGAGAACCGGCCGTCGCCGCTGAGCACCGGCGCGACGTAGGTCTGCCGCTGCTCCGGGGTGCCCCAGCGGACCAGGTCGCGGATCCCGCTGAAGTTGAGGTTCAGCAGGGCCACGAGATCGGAACTGGCACGGCCCATCTCCTCGCACAGGGCGACGAGCAGGCTAGCGGCGTCTTCTACGGGCTCGTCCGCGTCCGCGGCCATGTCGTACCAGCCGAGCTTCGCGATCTCGCGGTAGAGCTGTTCGGGATAGGAGCCCTCCTCGTCCCAGACGCGGACGTCGCGTTCCGGGGCGTGCCGTGAGAGGAACGCGCGGGCGGTCGCCCGCAGGGCTGCTTGTTCTTCGCTGTCGCTGAAGGGGCTTGGGTGCATGAGCGTCGTCTTTCGTCGGGTGTCACGTGGTGGTAACGGTGCGGCTGCCTCACGGCCCGTCAGCCGGTGAGCGTTGCCCGGAGCTTGTGCAGGAGGTCGGCCGGCGCGGCGGCGAACCGGTCGGCGAGGTCCCGCGCGTGCCGGTCGAGGTCCGGGGCGGCGACGACCTCGACGAGTCCGAGCCGGGCCAACTCGTCCGCGGTGAAGCGTTCGTCGGCGGCCAGCAGCCGGAACGCGAGGGCAGGGCCGACGGACGCGCGGAGCCGCCGGACGGTCGCCTCCGGGGGGAGGAAGCCCAGGCGGAGTTCCGGGAAGCGGAAGGCCGCCTCAGGAGCCGCCAGGGTGACCACCGCCGCCGCGGCCAGGGCCCATCCGCCGCCGACGGCCGGACCGTGCACGGCGGCGACCGATGCCGGGAAGGCCTCGATGAGAGCGCAGGCCTGCTCGATCAGTCGCCGACGCAGGCCCGGTTGCCCGATCGCGGTGCCGTCGTCGGCACGTACGTCCGCGCCCGCGCAGAACGCGGGTCCCGCTGCCCTCAGCACCAGGACGTCCGCGTGTCGCTCGCGGGCGTCTTCGAGCGCCTCGACCAGTTGCAGGAGCAGCGGGACGTTGAGCGCGTTGCGTGCGTCCGGACGGTTCAGGGTCACCGTCGCCACGGCGCCCTCGCGCTCCATCAGGCACAGCGTCGGGGCGTGCTCCGTTGCGGCGTTCACCGGACCTCCGGGAGCACCTGGGAGGTCAGCAACTCGACCGCCTCCGCCGGGTCGGGGCCCACGGGAGCCCCGACGTACGCCTCGGTGAAGCCGGCGCCGCGGGCGTACTCCAGCAGCTCCGTGAGCGCCTCGATGCAGTCACCGGGGGTTCCGGAGATGATCAGCTGGTCGGCGATCTCCTGGGGCAGCAGTTCCGCGGCGGCGTGGACGCCGTCGCCCGCCTGCACGGCCGCCCGGGTCGCCGCGTAGTCCGGCTGCTCGAAGCCGACCCGCTGCAGGTTCTCGTGCGGCTGCTGGCTGACGATCAGCGCGGCCTGTCTGCGCGCCGCGGCCTTGGCGCGGTCACGGTCCGCCGACACGGAGATGTTCACGCCGTAGATGCGGGTGAACTCGCGGCGGGTGCTGCGCTCCCGTCCGCGTTCGAGCCGGTCGAGGTTGCTCACCGAGTCGAACTGGCCGCTGCGGAAGGCGGCCAGGCTGTGTGCCGGGAAGTTGCTCGCGCAGATGACGCCGTCGGCGAGCTCACCGGCCATCTCGAGTATGCGGGGCCCCGCGCCGGCGACGACCACCCGCACGGCGGGGTCCTTCACCCAGTCAAGGGACGCGCGTGCGTCCTCGCGCAGACCGAGGTCCTCGCAGGTGAGCGGGAAGTCGCCCAACCGGATGATCTCGCCTTGCCACAGCGCCCGGCAGATCCCGATCAGCTCCGCGACCCGTCCCACCGGATTCGACCGGTCCATCAGCGCCATGACCAGGCCGCCACCGGTACCGATCCCCATGCTGACCTGGCGTCCCGCGGGCATGAACTCCGCCAGCGTGGCCATCGTCGAGGCCATCTCCAGGGGGTTGCGCCCGAAAGGGAAGGTGACCGCCGTGCCGACGCCGGCCCCGGTCCGGGCCGCGATCGCGCCCAGGACCGCGCTCACGCCTCGCGACTGCATCTGGTCGCTGACCCAGATCGTCTCGAAGGCGCGGGCAGCGACCTCGGCGACCTCGACCATGCTCGGTCCGGCCGCCCAGGCGTGCAGCTGAATGCCCTTGATCATCGACCCTCGATTCATTTTACTGAACTGCGTCCACGATATGGAACAAGCTAAGTATCGGAGTTGCTCCGGTCAAGACCCTGATTTCCGCCCGATTCGTGCTGCCGGACCGTGCGTGAGCACACCTGAGCAGCCCGAAGCTCCGCGACGGGCGACGACGTGACCCCGGCTCAGCCGGTGGCGTCGGCCCTGCCCGGGTCGTTCGGGTGCGACTGGAGGGCGGTGACGACGGAGGTCATCCACGGCCACAACGGCAGCGTGTCGAGGACCTTGTCGTACAGTTCGGCCTCGTCGGCGGCGCGCCACAGTGCGATGCTGCGCATCTCTCCCACCGGGCGCCAGATCCGGACCAGGTGGCCGGCGGCGATGAGCTCCGCGGCCCGAACGGCCTCCGCGGCGCGACGGCGGTCGACCTCGGCCGGATCGGTACCGTCAGGAATGTTGGTGGTGACCTCCACCAGGAACTCTTTCACAGGCCTGCCTCTCTGTGATGCTCGGAAAGTACGGTGCTGCGGCTCCCTGTTGGACGGCGCGATGTCAAGACTTCGGGTCGCCCCTAGGGGGTGGTGGGTGCGGTGCGGTAGAAGTCGGCCGCGGTGAAGGTCGCGGGGACGCCGAGTTCGGCGGCGACCGCGGTGATGGCGGTGGCGCCGGCGGCGGGGTCGGCTTGGCCGTCGGTGGTGAAGTGCGGCGCGATGAACTTCCCGTAGTGCGCCCGGACTTCCTCCGCGGTGTGTCCGTTGAGGAAGGTCTGCAGGTATCGCACCGTGGTGTCGGGGTCGTTCCGGATCACCTGCAGGGCGCGCCGGTGGGCTCGCACGACGGCCTGGACCGCGGGGTCGTCCGGGTGGATGTGGGTGGGGTCGACGGCCACGCCCACGGTCGGGATCTGGAAGTGGTCGCCGACGAAGGCCAGCACCTGCCAGCCGTTCTCGGCGGCCACCGCCTCCGGTGCCATGGTGTCGCCGACCACGGCGGCGTCGATCGTGCCCTCGCGCAGCCGGCGCAGGTCCATGCTGTAGTCGCCGGGCGAACGGACGAGGGTGTGGACGTCGCGGTCCGGGTCGAGGCCGGCCCGCCGCAGGACGATGCGGGTGAAGCAGCCGGGTCCGGTGTGCGGCGGATGTACCGCCAGTCGTCGGCCGGCCAGGTCGGCCAGGGAGTTCAGGCCGGGGCGGGCGAGGAACCAGAACTGCGGGCGTTGCGTGTTGACGTTGAGCGCGACCCAGGGGATGCCACCGACGAGCCGGGACAGCAGCGTCCGGCCGAGCCCGATGACGGCGCCGCGGCGCAGCCGCTCCGGGTCCCAGACGGAGCCGTCCCGCAGTGCGACGTGGACACCCTCGTCGGCGTAGTGGTCCTGCTGGTCGGCGATGTAGGTGACCAGTTCCTCGTGCGGGCCGCGCCCCACGTAGGCCAGATCGATCGTGTGCATGAACGTCTTCCTCCGGAGATCGTTGCGCATCGGCCGGCTCGCAGCCCCAGGGAGCGGGCGACGACGTTGAGCTGGACCGGCCGACGGGCCGGCGACCACCTGGGTGATGGCGCCGGGGGAATTGCTCGGGTCAAGAGCCCCCGTGCCCTCCGGCCGGCCGTCTGAGGTCGCGGTCAGAAGAGGGCCGGACCCGCCGAAGGCGCACGGCGGGACGCCGCGTAATCGGGCTCGACGAGGTAGGTGCTCACGATGTCCTCGATCAACGGCCCTGCCGCTTCGGTACGTTCCTTCAGCGCGATCCACCGCGGATCGGCCCGGAAGGCCTCCCAGTGCGCGACCGCCGCGGCGACGTCGTCGAACGCGCAGGCGTAGACGATCCGCCGCCGCTCGCCGACGACCTGCCAGAAGCCCCGGAGATCCAGACCGACCTCCTCGAAGAGGTCGAGGGTCTCCTCGGCGAAACGGCGGTGCAGCTCTTCCTCCCGCCCGGGCAGCGCGAGGTACTCGCGCAGTTCGAGGATCATGCCGGGATCCCCGAAATCGCGAGGCCGGAGCGCGTCTTGTAGCGACGGTTGATGCCGATGAGCACTGCGGTGAGCGGCTCGAGCTGGCGTGCGTTGCGGAGGGCGCCGGCTTCGATGCCGGGTCGTCCGGTGATCGTCGCGGCCAGGTCGGCCACCTCGGCCTTCGCGGCCAGGTCGTCACCGCACACGAGCACGTCCTCGTGGTCGAGCAACCCGTCCTCCTCCCACAGCGTCACCGCGGACAGGTGGTGGAAGGCGCCCACGACGACCGCGTCGGGGACCAGTTGCTGTGCCTGTTCGGCGGCGCTGCCCTCCTTGACGGCCAACCCGTAGGGGCCGTGCTTGTCGAAGCCCAGCGGGTTGACGCAGCTGATCAGCAGCTTCCCGGCGAGGTCCGGCGCCAAGTCCGTGACCAGCTCGCCGTGGCCGGCCCACGGCACGGCGAGCAGGACGACGTCGGCGGCCACGACGGCGGCGCGGTTGTCGAGACCGCACACGTCGACGGTCGTCCCGGCACGGTGCCGGATCAGGGACGCGGTCTCCTCCGCACGCTCCGCCGAACGGGATCCGACGACGACCCGGTGCCCGGCGCGGGCGAAGCGCAGGGCCAGGCCCTTGCCCTGCGGGCCGGTCCCTCCCACGACGGCGATGGTGTGGTTCCCCACGGTTTTGTACTCCTCTCGGGTGAAAAGGCACCCCAGCCCGGCACCGAACGATCGGCATGCGGGCAGGGTCGGACGGCCCGGCGGTGCGGCTGCGCCGGGCAAGTGAGGTCGAACGGGGTTCAGCCGGGCTTCAGTCGGCGACTTCCTCCGGACCGACGACGGGGTAGTCGGCCGGGACCTGTCCACCGCTGCGGGCGGTGATGGCCCGGGCGGCCGCCACCAGGTCCGGGGCCAGCTCCTCGACGTCGTGCGGTGTGAGGTCCGCGCCGATGCCGAGCAGGGTGATCAGCAGACAGGGGTATCCGTCACGGTCGAAGACCGGGAATCCCACGACGTTGAGCTCGGGCCGGTACTCACCGAAGACGGCACCGAAGCCACGGGCACGGATCTCCTCGCGCCCCGGGCCACCGGCCGGCTCGACAGCGTGCATGTCGTCACGCCACGCGGCGGTGATCCGGCGGAGCAGCGGCGCGTCCCGGCCGAAGCGGGAGCCGATCTCGATGGTGGTCTTGATGGCCTTGCGGCTCTCCATCTTGGCGATCGCGGTGAAGTGCCCGTCGGGCATCGGCTGGATCGCGAGGCAGGCCAGGCGGGTCCGCTCGGCCAGCCGCTCCATGTACGGCCGCGCCTCGGTGACCGGCGTGGTGCGGGTGACCGCCGCGATCCCGTACTCCACCAGCAACGGCCCGAGGTTGTAGCGCCGGGTCTCGGGGTCGTAGCTGATCAGGCCCTCGGTCACCATCGTCCGGATCAGGTTCGACGCCGTGCTCTTGGCGAGCCCGCAGCGGTTGGCGAGCTCGGTGAGCGTGGCGCCGCCGGCGCTCTGGACCAGGGTGTCCAGCACACGAACGGTGCGCGAGACCGCCGGCACGAGGACTCCGCCGCCCTGGTCACCCGCATCGTCGTCCCGGGGCGCGCCATGCTGCTGGGAAGGGCCGATCGCCACGTCTTCCTACCTTCCGGTCAGGGTGTTTCACCTGACCGTAGCGGCATCCCCCACCAGCTCGACGAAGTGGAACAGGGTGCCGTCGGGGTCGCGGGCGAACAGCAGCTTCCAGCCGTTGACACCGTCCGGGCCCATCACGGTCTGCGGCGTGTGCAGGAACTCGACGCCCTCCGCGCTCAGCCGGTCGTACTCGGCCTGGATGTCGTCGGTCAGGATCGAGAAGCGGCACAGGCCGGGGTGGACGAGGTCGCTGGTCGCGCGACCGCCCGCCTCGATGTCGCGCCATTCGATGACGTCCAGCAGCGCCTCGTCCGGAGAGTCGTTCAGCCGCAGGTGCGCGAAACGCAGCTTGCCGGCGCCCTCGACCATGAAGGCCCGCGCGAGGTTGGCGTCCTCGACCTCCTTGTCCTGCACGACCTGGAAGCCGATGCGCCGGTAGAAGTCGATCGTTCGGTCCATGTCGGTGACGTTGATGCCGACGTGCCAGAACCTTCGCATGATGGTTCCTCTCATGAGTGTGTGACGGTGGTTGTCGTGTGTCAGTGGGTGGGTGAGGTGAGGCGGCGTCTGAGCAGCTTCCCGGTCTCGGTCCTCGGCAGGGCCGCCACCACCTCGAACTCTCGGGGTCTGGCATGCGGCCCGACCGACGCCGCCACCAGCTCGCACAGCTCCGCGCGGAGCGAGTCGCCGAGCTCGCCGACGGCAAGGCGAAGGAACACCTTCACGTGCTGGCCGAGCTTGTCGTCCGGCACTCCGACCGCGGCGGCTTCGGCGACGAGCGCGTGCTTCAGGAGGGCGTCCTCGATCTCCGAGGGTCCGATCCGGTAGCCGCGGCTCTTGATGACGTCGTCGGCGCGGCCGAGGTACTCCAGTCGCCGCCCGTACGCACCCCGTGCCAGATCGCCCGTACGGTGCCAGGGGCCCGCGTGCGGCAGCGCACGCTCCGACTCCGCGTCCCACACCCCCAGCATGGCGACGGGATCCGGCAGTGCCACGGCGATCTCACCGGCCTCGCCGTGGCCCACCTCCTCGCCGCTTTCGTCGAGGAGCGCGATCCGGTGGCCGGGATAGGGGGCTCCCATGGTGTCGTCGTCGACCGAGCCGAGGACCCCCGAGTCACCGATGAGCGCGTTCGCCTCGGTCTGCCCGTACGCCTTGTTGACCGCCCGGGCCAGATGCCGCCGGGCCCAGTCCATCTCGGAGCGCCCGGCCGGCTCCCCGCCGGTGACGACGGCACGCAACCTGTGTTCCGGCGCCCGGTCGTTGGCCTGGAGCAGGCGCAGGACCGACGGTGGCAGGAAGGCGGTGGTGACGCCGCAGCGCGCGAAGAGGTCGAGGGTGGCATCCGGGTCGAAGCGCGCCTGACGGTGCGCGACCACCGGGACCCCGAAGGACCAGGGGACCAGGAGCCCGAGCAGGAGGCCGCCGATCCATCCCCAGTCGGCCGTCCCGTAGTAGACGTCCCCCGCCTCGAAGTACTCGAACGCGCAGTCCACTCCGGCGTGGCCGAGCAGGACCTGGTGACCGTGGACGATGCCCTTGGGCGGACCGCTGGTCCCGGAGGTGTACAGCAGGAGCGCGGGTCGGGACGGGCCTCCGGGGTGTGGGGCGTCGAAGTCCGCGTCGACCGGCTGTTCGGCGATTCCCCGGCCCTCGGCGCCGTCGACGGTCAGCACGACGCGGTCCTCGACCCGGCATCCGGTCGCCCTCAGCCGGTCGAGCCCCGCCCCGTCGGAGACGAATACCTTCGCACCCGAGTCGCCGAGGCGATGCGCCACTGAGGTGCCGGTCAGGAGCCGGGGGATCGTAAGCAGTACGGCCCCTGCGGCCAGCACCCCGAAGACCACCTCCGCGGCGGCGGGCGAGGGATCGAGGTAGAGGGCGACGCGGTCGCCCGGCCGTACGCCGTGTGCACGCAGGACACCGCCGATCCGCAGCGCGGCGCGCTGGACCTCGCCGAAGGTGATCGGCAGTGGCGCGTCCGCTCCGGCCGTGAGGAGGGCCACGGCGTCCGGATCCTGTGCGAAGAGCGCGTCGTGCGTGATCGAGTAGTCCTGCGCCGGCGACCACCGGGGCACGCCTCGCAGTTCCCGCAGTCGTGAGACGGTCGGGACGCTCGCGCGGTCCTGCGCTAGTCGAGACGCGCCCATACGCTCTTCTCCTTCGTGAAGCTCTCGATCGCGCTCTGGCCGAGATCGCTGCCGTATCCGCTGTCCCGGAAGCCGCGGTACGGGGAGGCGGGGTTGAGCACGCCCCAGCTGTTGATCCAGACGTTCCCGGCGTCCAGGGACCCGGCGAAGCGCAGCGCCCGTCCGACGTCGCGGGTGAAGATCCCGGCGGCGAGGCCGTAGACCGTGTCGTTCGCCATCGCGAGCGCCTGGTCCTCGCCCTCGAAGGGCAGCACCGCCAGCACGGGTCCGAAGATCTCCTCGCGGGCTATCCGCATGTCCGGCGTCACGTCCGTGAACAGCGCGGGCTGGTAGAAGAAGCCGCGGCCGGGCTCGTCCTCGGGATGTTCCGCGCTCCCCGCCAGCAGGACCGCGCCCTCCTCGACGCCGGACGTGACGTAGGAGTGGACCGAGCGGCGCTGCTGGGCGCTGATGAGGGGACCGATCTCCGTCTCCGGGTCGAGCGGGTCGCCGACCTTGGCCGACTCGACCCGCGTTCTGACCAGTTCGACGACCTCGTCGTAGATCGGCCGCTCGACCAGCAGTCGGCTGGGAGCGGTGCACGTCTGGCCCTGATTGCCGTACATGGCCTGGAAGACCAGGTCGGCGATCGCCTTCGGGGAGGCGTCGGCGAAGGCGACCATCGCCGACTTCCCGCCGAGCTCCAGCGAGGTGGTGACGAGCCGTTCGGCAGCCATGCGGCCGATCTCCAGGCCGACCTCGGTCGATCCGGTGAAGGTGATCTTGCCGACGAGCGGGTGCTGGACGAGCGCGTTCCCGGCCACCGTGCCCCGGCCGGGCAGGACGTTGACCACCCCGGGCGGGATCCCGGCCTCCAGCGCCAGCTCGCCCAGGGCCACCGACACCAGGGGCGCCAGCTGCGCCGGCTTGAGGACGATGGCGTTGCCCGTCGCCAGTGCCGGTGCGATCTTCCAGATGGACTGCACGGCCGGGAAGTTCCACGGCGTGACGGCGCCGACCACGCCGATCGGCTCCCGCACGGTGTAGTTGAGGAAGCGGCCGGGCGCCGGGGTGGTCCTCCCCTCGATCTTCGTGACCAGACCGGCGAAGTACTCCAGGGTCTCGATCATGACGGGCAGGTCGATCGAGCGCGACTCGCGGATCGGCTTGCCCATGTCCCGGGTCTGCAGTTCGGCGAGCTGGTCCTTGTTCGTCTCGATCAGCGCCGCGAAGCGCAGCATCAGACGGGTGCGCTGGGACGGCCGGAGGCGCTGCCACGCCTTGGCGCCTTTCCGCGCGGTCTCGACGGCACGGCCGACGTCGTCGACGGTGGCCTCGGCGACGGCCGCGATGCGGCTGCCGTCGGCGGGGTTGACGGTGTCGAAGGTCGCCCCGGTCGAGGCGTCTGTGAGCTGGTCACCGATGACCAGCGGAACACTGGAGGTCAGGGCACGCATGATCGATGTCGCTTTCGCTCGGGCGTCAGGGAAGGCGGTGAGCGGTCGGCAGGACCGCCTCGGCGAGGGCCTGGAGCTCCTCCATCGCGGACTCGAGCGTGGCGTGCTCGAACGAGGTGTCGCACACGAAGTGGGTGACACCGAGATCGGCGTAGGCCTCGATGGTCTCGGCGTTGTAGGGCGCCTTGCGCAGCGGCCGCGCCGTCAGGGTGATCTCGCTCATGTCGCGGCCGGCCGCCTCGACGTGCGTACGGAGGGTGGCGAGGTGGCCCGCGTACTCCTCGGGACCGATCGCCAGCGGGTGCCAGCCGTCGCCGATGGCGGCGATCCGCCGGAACGACGCCTCGCTGTAACCGGCGAACCAGATCGGGATGGTGCCACGCACGGGCTTCGGGTACATCTTGAAGTCGTGCAGGTCGTAGAACTCGCCGTCGAAGTCCACTTCGTCGTCGGACCACATCTGCCGCATCGCGTTGACCATCTCCGTCACGCGACGCCCCCGGTCCTTGAAGGGCGCGCCCAGGGCCGCGAACTGCTCCTTCATCCACCCGACACCGACCGCGATGGACAGCCGGCCCTTCGACAGGACGTCGATGCTCACCAGCGTCTTCGACGTCTGCACCAGCGGCCGCCAGGGGAGGATCAGGCAGGACGTGCCGAGCTCGACGGTCTCCGTCGCCGCCGCCGCCCAGGTCAGTGCCGTCAGGCAGTCCAAGTAGGGCGTCTCGGGCTCCCAGAGGAACTTGCCGTCTTCGGTGTAGGGGTACGGCGTGTCCACCTTCGTGGGCAGGGCCACGTGATCGGTCATGAACAGCGAGTCGAACCCGATCTTCTCCGCGTACCGCGAGACCTCGCTGATCGCGTCCGGTCCGGCCCAGGGACCGGCGCCGGGGATCCTGATGCCAACCTTCATGTGATGCTCCTTTGCGGAAGTGGCTGAATCAGCGGACGATCAACGGACGACGCGGGCGGCCAGCAGCCGCGCGATGTCCTCGTCGTCGTGTCCGAGCTCCTTGAGGAGCTCGGCGGTGTGTTCACCCAGCGATGTCGGCGGCCGCTCCACCCGACCGGGGGTCGCCGACAGCTTGATGGGGACGCCCGGCACCCGGAGCGGGCCGAGCGTGTCGTGCGCGATGTCGACCACCAGGTCCAGCGCACGGATCTGGGGATGGACCACGGCCTCGTCGTACGCCAGGACCGGGGCGCAGATGACGTCCTGCTCGGTGAGGAGTTCGACGACGTCGTCCCGGTCGCGCCCGGCGAACCAGGGGGCCAGCGCGTCGTCGAGCTCCTCGCGGTGGGCGAGCCGGCTCGCTGCATCGGCGAACCGCGCGTCGTCGAGCAACCGCTCGGCGCCCACGGCCCGCGCCAGCCTGTCGAAGTGGCGGTCGTTGAAGGCCACCACGTGCACGGCTCCGCCGTCCCGGGTCGGGTAGGCGTTGTACGGCGCGTAGAAGTTGCTCGCGTTGCCGACGCGCGACTGCACGTGGCCGGCCAGCAGGTACTGCCCCAGCCAAGGCGTCTGCAGGTGGAACAGTGAGCCGACGAGCGACACCGAACCGTGCTGGCCGGCTCCGGTGCGCTGCTTCGCCAGGAGCGCGACCAGCGCCGCGACGGCGACCAGGTAGCCGGAGGCGCTGTCGGCGATCGGCGGCCCGGCCTTGACCGCGGGCCCCTGGGGTTCACCCGTGGCCTGCATCAGCCCGGTGAGCGCCTGGGCCACGGGATCCAGCGCCGGCCGCCCGGCCAGCGGCCCGCTCTCGCCGTAACCGCTGACGCTGAGGCAGATCAGGTGGGGGTGACGCTCCCGGAGGTCCTCGGGAGTCAGGCCGAACCGCTCGCGCACGCCGGGCAGCATGTTCTCGATCAGTACGTCCGCGCCTGCGCACAGCTCGTGGAAGAGCTCCCGGCCCTCCTCGGTCCGCAGGTCGAGCGCGATCGCCCGCTTGTTGCGGTTGACCCCGGAGTACACCCCGCTCATGCCGTCGCGGCCGGGCCCGAAGGTCCGGGACTCGTCCCCCGCGATGGGCTCCACCTTGACGACGTCGGCGCCGAAGTCCGCCAGGATCGACGCCCCCAGCGGGCCCGCCACCATCGTGGCCGCGTCGATCACCCGCGTCCCCGCCAAAGCCTGAGTCTGAACCATCACACGACCGTTTCTGTTCATTATTTCGAACTCGCATCGGGATTGTGAACGACTGTAGGCACGGGTCGAACCTCCGTCAAGACCCGCTCACCGGCGTTGGTGAGCTGCGGGCCTTACGGGTGGTGGGTGATGGTGGGGCGATACCGGATGGATGGGCACATGAGGCAGGACATCCGGCGGATGGGATGAACCGGCCGCGCCGACCTGCACGTTCGGGCCCTGTTCGGCTGGCGGCGCGACCGCGCGAGCTCGACGGAGGGTGCCCTCCCGGTCCGAGCCGACGGGTACGTCGGTACGTCGGTGCGTCGTTCCCGCCCGACGACGAACCCCCGCCCTTCCGGCTGGGAAGGACGGGGGTTCGTCGTCGGGAGGTCACGTACGCGGGTCGCGCGTGCTCCACGTGCCGCGTCACGGGCCGGCGGTACCACGCGTTCTCACGCCCGGCCCCGGGCACTTCATGCGCCCGCGGCGTCCTCCGCCTCCCAGCGCAGCAGGTCGCCCGGCTGGCACTCCAGCACCTCGCAGAGCGCGGCGAGCGTCGCGAAGCGCACCGCCTTGGCGCGGCCGTTCTTGAGCACGGCAAGGTTGGCTGGCGTGATCCCCACGCGGTCCGCGAGCTCGCCCACGGACATCTTCCGCCTGGCCAGCATCACGTCGATGTCGACGGAGATCGGCATCAGATCACCTCGTCCAACTCGGCCCGCATCTGCGTCGCCTCGACGTCGCGCGCGACGGCCTGGGCGAGCAGCATCCGCAGTACGAGCACCATCAGCGCGACCCCCAGGATGGCCACGCCGACCCCGCCCATGATGACGGTGACTCCCGGGTCCTCCCGCTGGCCCGGCGCATTGATGGCCGTGACCGCGAACCACACGAGGGCCGCCGCCACGATCGCGCCGATCATGACGTCCACGTACCGGAAGGCGGCGTGGGAGAACACGGTTCCGCGTTGCACCATCCCCACCAGCCGCCATACGCAGACCAGGGCGACCTGGGCCGACAGCATCCCCAGGACCGTGATCAGGCGCAGCGGGGTCAGCGGGAGCGACCCGTCCTCCGGGTCGTTGCCCGACACCAATGCCCACACCATCCCTGCCTGTACGAACACGGTGCCGGCGAACACCACCACCAGCACGGCGCGCAGCGCACGCACGGTCAGCTTTCCCATGACCCACCCTTCCATCGAGTTACGATGGAAACCTATCGAATCTCGATAGGTGAAGCAAGTGCGGGGACGGAGGGTGGGCAGCGCCCTTCACACCGCGGCGGAACGCCGGCGGCGGTTCCCCGAACCCCGGAAGAACCGGTTGATTTCCTATGAATGCGTGTCACGCCGGTAGGTGTAGAGGATGAAGCCCTCGTGGAACCTGCCCACCTTGTCGTACAGCGCGCGAGCCGGGGCGTCTTCCAGGGTGTTCCAGTAGAGGCCCGGGGCGCCGTGTTCCTCCGCGTCGCGTGCGACCCATTCGATCAGCGCGGTCGCGACACCCTGCCGCCGCACCTCCGCGTCCACGAACAGGTCCGCCAGGTAGCACTTCCCTGCGTACCAGACGCTGGCGTGGAACAGGTAGTGCGCGATGCCGACCATCCTGCCGTCCAGCCGGGCGGCGATCCCGCGTATCCGCTCGTCGCCGAGCAGGCGTCGCCAGGTCCGTTCGTAGCTGTCGTCGTGCCGTTCGACGTCGAAGTACGTGTCCTTGCCGCGGGCCAGCACTTCCCAGCAGGCGCGGTCGGACTCGGTCAGGAAGCTGATCTCCACCATGGTGCCCATCCTGCCGCGCCGCCGGATCGGCGGTGGGCGTCCGGCGGCAAGCCGGCGTCCGGCCGTCACCGGGGCGGGACGTGCCCCGGGGTGTGACGCCGGGGCTGATCCGGGGCCGCCGAAGGCCTTGAACCCCCGTCGCATCCACCCTCCGCCCGCGTCGGCAAAACAACGCGACAGCCTGCGGGCGGAGTCCGTACTGTCGCCGCCATGGACGCAGAATCCACCACCCTGGCGTGGCGACCGCTCACCACAGGCGACGCGAAGACGTCGGCCGACCTCCTCAACGCCATGGAGGCCAAGGACAAGATCGGCGAGAACTACGAGGAGGCGGACACCCTCCAGGAACTGGTGGATCCCTACGCGGACTTGGAACGCGCGAGCCTCGCCGCCTTCGACGGCGACGTGATGGTCGGCTACATGAAGGCCACCTACAAACCGACCGCCGAGGACGTGCACCGGATCATGGTCGACGGCGGCGTGCACCCGCACTACCGTCGCCAGGGTGTCGGCACCGTGCTGCTGAAGGCCGGGATAGCGGGCGCGAAGGCGTTGCACGCACTGCACCAGCCGACACTGAAACTCGAGGTCCAGGTCCAGAACTGCGAGCGCATCGCCGGTGCGGCCGAGCTCTACCGCTCCCAGGGTTTCGCACCCGCCCGCTACTACCACTTCATGGAGCATCCGCTCGGTGACGCGATCCCGGACGCGGCGATCCCCGACGGGCTGCGGGTCGAGCCGTGGTCGGAGCAGAACGACGAGGAGTTCCGGATGATCCGGAACGAGGCGTTCAAGGACCACTGGGGTACCGTGCCGGTGCCCGTGGACGCCTGGAAGAACAAGATCACCAATCACACCTTCCGGCCCGAGGTCAGCTTCCTGCTCCGGGACGTGGCGAACGGGGCCCCGGCAGGCATGCTGGTGACCATGTCGTGGGAGGCCGACACGGTGGCCACCGGCGTGCGCGAGGCACACTTCATGCTCATCGGGACGCTGCGCGACTACCGCAAGCGCGGCGTCGCCGGCGGCCTGATCCGGCACGCGCTGCGCAGCGCCGCCGACCGGGGCTACGGGAAGGCCAGCCTGAGCGTGGACTCGACCAACCCCAGCGGGGCGTTCGGGATCTACGAGAAGGCCGGCTTCACACCCAAGGAGCGGTACGTACGGTGGGCGCTCGACGTCTGACGGCTTCGGTCCCCGGGGACTCAGCTCGATGGAGTGAAGTGAGCCGGTGGGGCATCGACCACTGCGAAAACCGATGGACACGTTCCAGGGCGCTCCGCAATCATCCGGCGCTGTGACAGATGAACCCACCCGCCGTTCCCCGGCCCCGACCGGCCTCAGGTCAGTGAGATTCGTCGATCTCACGAGCACGGCCATGACCGCCTTGCTGGACGACGACCTCGCCCGGGCCAGTGCCGAAGCAGGGGTCGAGCTCACGGACTACTTCCTCACCGGTCAGGCGAAGTGGGTGTGGCGGTATCGGCTCGACCAGCTGGCCTCGGACCCGGACAGCGCGGGGTGGCTGACCCGAGCCGTGGTGGCCGAGCCCGAACGCGTCGTCGTGGGGTATGCCGGGTTCCACGGACCTCCCGATGGGGCGGGCATGGTGGAGATCGGCTATTCGGTGGCCCCCGGTTACCGTCGCCAGGGATACGCCAGGACGATGCTGACCGAGTTGCTGCGTCGCGCCGCCGCCGACTCCGCGGTCAAGACCGCGCGGGTGACGATCAGTCCCGAGAACACCGCATCCCTGGCCACGATTTCCGGATTCGGCTTCGTGGAGGTCGGAGAGCAGTGGGACGAGGTGGACGGCCTCGAGCTCGTCTTTGAAGTCCCGGTCTGAATAGGCTGCTGCCAGAAGGCGGCTCTCCGTCCGGAAAAGCCCTACGCGCCAACCTGGTTGCCGTCTCCGGTCACAACACCGGTGTGGTCTCCTCAGCGTCGAGCTGGTGGTCCGCCCAGACGTAGCTTTCGGGAAGTCGGCATGGCGGTTTCGCCAGATGATGTAGCGGCGGCGGAACATGCTGCCCTGTTCCTCGTGGCCGGCGTGGGCGGTGCCATCGAGGGTGAAGCACTCGTTCTGGCCACCCGGACAGGGGGGCGGCCACGCGCCGCCCGGCACAACACCGGGGCGGCGCGTCACATCACGACAGAGCAACCGACCAAGCACTCCAGGGTGCGAGGATCAGAACTGAGTGATCGTCACTACCTGTCGGCGCGCAGGTTTTTCCACGCGGACCACGTGAGGGCGATGGCGAGGTACGTGGCTATCAGTCCCAGGGCGAACAAGAGCCAGAAGACGGTCACACTGAGTACCGGCACATTGTGCGTCAACATGTTCAGGATCGCCGCCAGGCCGCCCCCGAAAGTCCACAACCCCCAGATGATGCCGATGTCATTGCTGGAACTGCTGCTCATTGCCCCACCCCTCCACGCCGGGCCCGGTGTTGGGCCCGGGTCGGCAGGCTACCGACCTTGGCACCCCGTTCAACGGGGGCATGACCTGCACGCTTGCGTTCCAGCAGGGTGACCGTGACGCCGGGCGCGACATGGCGCTCACCGACAGGTGTGAATCCGCGCCGACGGTAGAGCGCGAGTGCGGGCAGGTTGGCGGTCGCCGTGGAGACGACGGTCAGCTCCGCGGGCTCGATCGAATCCAGTGCGTCGAGTAGTGCCGTTGCGACGCCGCGGCGATGTGCGTCGGGATGGACCACGAGGCGGCAGAGGTCCAGAACGCCGTTCGGCAAGCGGGTCCAGGCGACCGCTCCGACGAGGCTCGACCCGTCGCGAACGCCGAGGAAGGACTCGTCGCACGTGCGCAGTTGGTCAAGGGACTCGTGCAGGGGCGGGATGCCGTCGAATCCGATAAGGCGGGCTTCGACGGCGTAGGAGGTCCGCTGAAGGTCCCACAGATGACGCAGGGTGCCGGGATCGGCGAGGTCGAGCCGGACCGGTTCCGCGAATGGCCGGTGGAGTGCGGGGGCGGGGTGGGGGTGGCCGGTCATGCTGCGATCCTCTCAGAATTGGTCCGCCGACACATCCGCGAAATGGATCCGGCTCCGGTACCACTCACCGCCTAGCGTTGCGGGTACGACCAGGGACCGTCCGCCCCGATGGGACGGTTCCGCCTGATCACAGGAGAGTGGACCATGCATGTCTTCGTTGCCGGTGCCACCGGCGCTGTCGGCCGTCAGCTCGTTCCGCTGCTGCTCGCCGAGGGGCACCGCGTCACGGGAATCTCGCGCAGCTCGGCGGGTGTCGAGCGCATTCGGCAGCAGGGGGCGACCGCCGTCCAGGCGGACGTGTTCGACCGGGAGGCGCTGCACCGGGTCCTGGCGGACGCCGCGCCGGACGCGGTGATCCACCAGCTCACCGACCTGTCGGACGCGGACGGGGAGGCGACCAACCGGCTGCGGCGCGAGGGGACGGGCAATCTGGTGGACGCGGCGGTGTCCGCCGGCGTGACCAGGATCGTCGCCCAGTCGATCGCCTGGGCGTACGCGCCCGGGGAGGGGCCGGCCGACGAGGGCACACCGCTGGACGTCGGGGCGGCGGCGCCGCGCGGGGGGATGGTGGAGGGCGTCCGGGCGCTGGAGGAGAAGGCCGCCGAGGTGGAGACGGCGGTGCA
The DNA here is from genome assembly GCF_033792765.1 of Streptomyces sp. PA03-6a. Classification (NCBI taxonomy): domain Bacteria; kingdom Bacillati; phylum Actinomycetota; class Actinomycetes; order Kitasatosporales; family Streptomycetaceae; genus Streptomyces; species Streptomyces sp. PA03-6a. The sequence continues at coordinate 39,723 of NZ_JARAVK010000060.1, forward strand.
GCTGCGGTACGGCATCCTGTACGGCCCGGGCACCTGGTACGCACCCGGGGGGCCCGTCGCCGCGGCGCTGGCCGGGGATCCGTCCGCCCGCTTCCTCGGGAGCACCGAGGCGGACCTTTCGGTGATGTCGTTCCTCCATGTCACCGACGCCGCCCGGGCCGCCGTCGCCGCGCTCGCCTGGCCCTCGGGTCCCGTCAACATCGTCGACGACGAACCCGCGCAGGCCCGCGAGTGGCTGCCGGCGCTGGCCCGCGCCTTGGGCGTTCCGGCCCCCGAGCCCGTACCCGGTCGCCTGGACTGGGCGCGGGGCGCGTCAAACGGGCTGGCCCGGTCGCGCGGGTGGCGACCCGGGCATGCCTCGTGGCGCACCGGCTTCGCGGCGCAGATGGCCTGACGCAGGTCGCGGGCCGGCGGCCCGCCACGGGTCGCGGCCGCGGAATTGGTCCGGTGTTCCGCGCGGGGAATGGTCCGCGTGTGAGGGTGCAGGCCCGCGTACGTTCGGGCCATGACCGCTGAAGCGCCCGCGCCCATGAAGATCTGTGTCTTCCTCTCCGCCGCCGACCTCGATGAGCGCTACACGCGGCCGGCCCGCGCATTCGGCGAGCTCGTCGGCGCAGGGGGCCACACGCTGGTGTGGGGCGGGTCGGACACCGGGTTGATGAAGGTCGTCGCCGACGCCGTACGGGAGTCGGGCGGGCGGCTCGCCGGGGTCTCGGTCGGCTTCCTGAAGGAGTGGGCCAGGCGGGACGCCGACGCGATGGTCTTCGCCGAGGACCTCGCCTCGCGGAAGGCCCGGCTGCTCGCCGCGTCCGACGCGGTCGTGGTGATGGCCGGCGGCTTGGGAACCCTGGACGAGGCGACCGAGGTCCTGGAACTGAGGAAGCACGGTCTGCACGACAAGCCCGTCGTGCTGCTGAACACGGCGGGCTTCTACGACGGGTTGATCCTCCAGCTCCGGCGGATGGACGAGGAGGGATTCCTGCCGGTGCCCCTGGCGGAACTGGTCCTCGTCGCCGACACCGGTGCCGCCGCATTCGCGCAGCTGGAGGCCTCCCTCGGGGCGGCCGGGCAGGTCGCCCTCACGGAACGCACCCTCAACTGAGCGCCTGGGGCAGCACGCTGCACAGGGTGTCGAGTGCGCCCATCCACGCGCTGTCCGAGGGGGCCGCGTAGTTGACCACCAGGGCGTCCCGCTCGGGCAGCTGCCAGCCGGAGTCCTGCGCTTCGTGGCCGAATTCCCTGAGGCCGCTCACCGCGAGACCCTCCCGGGCCGCCGCCTGGACGACCGAGTTCTCGGTTCCCGCAGGGAGTTCGAGGACGACCTGGAGCCCTGCCTCCATGCCGGCCGCCCGGACGCCGGGCGCCCGCTCCGCCAAGGCTGCGACCAGTTGGTCGCGGCGTCTCCGGTAGCGCTGTCGCATCGACCGCACATGCTGGTCGTAGGCGCCCGAGGTGATGAACTCCGCCAGCGTGAGCTGCTCCAGGGTGCTGGACATGTAGTCGCCGTACCCCTTTGCCTCCACGACCTCGGGGACCAGCTCGTCCGGGAGCACCATCCAGCCGAGCCGTACCCCCGGGGCGAGCGACTTGCTCGCCGAGCCGCAGTACACCACGCGCTGGGGGTCGAGGCCCTGCAGGGCGCCCACGGGCCGGCGGTCGTACCGGAACTCCCCGTCGTAGTCGTCCTCCAGGATCAGGCCGCCCGTGTCCCGCGCCCAGGCGACGGCCGCGGTGCGCCGCTCCGGGCACAGGGCGACTCCCGTCGGGTACTGGTGCGCCGGGGTCATCAGCACCGCTCCCACTCCCGGCAGGCGTGCCAGGTCGTCGGTGCGTGCGCCGTGCTCGTCGACGTACACGGGCGGGGTCCGCAGGCCGGCGTTGGTCAGCAGGTCGCGGTAGAGGTCCAGGCCGTACGCCTCGACGGCGACCGCTCGCGCCTCACGGACCCTGAGGACCTGCGCCATCAGTGCCAGTGCGTGGTGGAAGCCGGAGCAGACGACGATCCGCTCCGGCTCGGCGTACACCCCGCGGGCCCGTGCCAGGTAGTCCGCGAGCGCGGCGCGCAGTTCCGGACGGCCGCGGGGGTCGCCGTAGCCCAGGGCGTCGTTCGGCGCGGCGGTCAGGGCGCGGCGTGCGGCGGCGAGCCACTGGGTGCGGGGGAACCTCGCGAGGTCCGGCGAACCGGGCTGCATGGCGTACCTGGGGCGGGTCCGGACGGGCCTGGTGTGGGGAGCGCCGGTCGGAGGGCTGTGCGGCTCGGCCCTGGGGGCCACCCGGGTCCCGGAGCCCTGCTGGGCGGTGAGCCAGCCCTCGGCGACGAGCTCCGCGTACGCCTCCACGACGGTGTTGCGGGAGACGCCCAGGTCCGCGGCGAGCGAGCGGGACGGCGGCAGCCGGGTACCGGGCGCGAGGCGCCCCGTGCGCACGGCTTCCCGCAGCGCGTCGGTGAGCCCGGTGCGCAGTTTGGTCCCGCGCAGTTCCAGATGGAGGTCGGCGCCGATCGCGGACGCAGGCGGTTCGGCGGCGGAATTGGTCCGGGAATCCATCATGTAATTGGACCATACTCCGGTACCACCGGATCCGTAGCGTTGCCGGCATGACGATGAACGAAGCACATGAGCACACCACCCGTCTTCCGGAGCACACGGCGCGCATGGACTGGGCCAAGCTCGCCCCCGAGGCCTTCAAGGCGCTGGTCCGACTGGACTCGGCCGCGGGCCGCGGTGTCGACGCCGGCCTGCTGCACCTGGTGAAGGTCCGCGCGTCACAGATCAACCACTGCGCCTTCTGCCTGGACATGCACAGCAAGGACGCCATGGCCGCCGGCGTATCCGCGGAGCGCGTGATCCAGCTCGGCGCCTGGACGGAGGCGAAGCACTTCTACACGGCACGGGAGATCGCGGCGATCGAGCTCACCGAGGCGATCACCGTCGTGACGGACGGCTTCGTCCCGGACGAGGTGTACGCCAGGGCCGCCGCGCAGTTCGACGAGACCGAACTGGCCCACCTCATCGCCGCGATCGTGGCGATCAACGCCTTCAACCGCATCGGCGTCTCGACCCGCATGGTCCCCGGCCACCACACGCCGAACGCCTGACACGCCCGCCCGGCCGGGCCTTCGACCCACCCCGCGCACGCTGGGGCCGGGTCCCCGCCCCGCCGGGCAGGCCCGGCGGGGCGGGGACCCGGCCCCAGCGTGCGCGGGTCTGTTATATACATCTGACGATGCGGACGATAATAAACAAAAAAACGACAG